>NZ_JBEXIM010000004.1:88530-314680 GCF_040608575.1 Micromonospora sp. NPDC005171
GCGGGGCTCGCAAACCCGGCTCACTCCTCGCGCTCACAAGACCCACCTCGGTTCGCGACTGCGGGGCTCGCAAACCCGGCTCACTCCTCGCGCTCACAAGACCCACCTCGGTTCGCGACTGCGGGGCTCGCAAACCCGGCTCACTCCTCGCGCTCACGGGGCACAGTCCACTATGACGTCCAGCGCCCGCTCGAACGCCGCCCGGGGCACTCCCGCGCTGACAGTGAGACGTAGACGGGAGCGGCTGTCCGGGGTGGACGGTGGCCGGAAACAGCCCACCGCGACGCCCCGGTCCCGGCAGTCCGCAGCCCAGGCGGTCGCGGCCTCCGGCCCGGGGGCGGTCACCGAGATCACCGCCGCGTCCGGGGCGGAGACGGTCAACCCGGCCGTCCGCAGTCGACCGACCGCCAGCCCCACCCGGTCGGACAACTCGGCGCGCCTGTCGTCGCCGGCCTGGGCGAGCCGCAGCGCGGCGTGCACACCGGCGGCGACCGCCGGCGGCAGTGCCGTGTCGAAGATGAACGTGCGCCCGGTCTCGATCAGATGCCGAACGAACTCGGCCGGGCCGGCGACGACGCCACCCGCGCCACCGAGCGCCTTGGACAGGGTGGCGGTGACCACCAGGTCCGGCTCGCCGGCCAGCCCGGCGGCCGCCACCGCGCCCGCGCCGGCCGGGCCGGTCAGCCCCAGCGCGTGCGCGTCGTCGACCAGCAGCAGCGCGCCGTGGCGGCGCGCCACCGCGTGCAGTCGAGCCAGCGGGGCGAGGTCACCGTCGACCGAGAAGACCGACTCGGTCACCACCACCGCCGGACGGCCCGGAGCGGCCGCGAGCGCGGCGGCGACCGCGTCGACGTCGGCGTGCGGGGTGACCACCGTCTCCGCTCCGGAGAGGCGGCAGCCGTCGATCAGCGACGCGTGGTTGTGCGCGTCGGAGACGAGCAACGTCCGAGGTTGGACGAGCGCCCGCAGCGCACCGAGGTTGGCCAGGTAGCCCGAGGAGAAGACCAGGGCGCCGTCGGTGCCCAGCCAGCGGGCCAGGTCATCCTCCAGCGCCCGGTGCGCGTCGGTGGAGCCCCGCACCAGGCGCGACCCGGTCGCCCCCAGCCCGTACGCGGACAGTGCCGCAGTGGCCGCGGCGGTGACCTCCGGGTGGGTGGCCAGGCCGAGGTAGTCGTTGCCGGCCAGATCGGTCATCTGATCGTCGGCCGGACGCGGATGCAGCCGCCGGGTGAGCCCCGCCTTCGCCCGCAGCTCCGCGCGGCGGTCGAGCGCCGCCAGCCAGTCCGCCACCGTCACCCTCCCCCGCTGTGCGTGCCGGTCAGCCCGACACCCGCTGGGCGAAATTACCACCCGCCGCCATTGGCCCGACGATTCCACTCGGTGCGAGCTGTCCGCCGACTGCCAGGGCATTCCGGCTGATCGGGGGGCCTTGTAGGGTACGAGCCATGCCAGAGATCCTCGACCAGGCCCGGACCCAGGTCCTGGGTGACGGTGTCGGCCTCGATCAGGCCGGCATCCTCGCCGTGTTGAACCTGCCCGACGAGCACCTGCCCGCCGCCCTCCAGCTCGCTCACGACGTGCGGATGCGCTGGTGCGGCCCGGAGGTCGAGGTCGAGGGGATCGTCTCGCTCAAGACCGGCGGCTGTCCGGAAGACTGCCACTTCTGCTCGCAGTCGGGCCTGTTCACCTCGCCGGTGCGCTCGGTCTGGCTGGACATCCCGTCGCTGGTCGAGGCCGCGAAGCAGACCGCCGCGACCGGGGCGACCGAGTTCTGCATCGTCGCCGCCGTCCGCGGCCCGGACGCCCGGCTGATGAAGCAGATGCGCGAGGGCGTCGCCGCCATCAAGGCGGCTGTCGACATCCAGGTCGCCGCGTCGCTGGGCATGCTCAGCAAGGAGCAGGTCGACGACCTTGTCGACATGGGTGTGCACCGCTACAACCACAATCTGGAGACCTGCCGGTCGTACTTCCCCAACGTGGTCACCACGCACTCGTGGGAGGAGCGCTGGGAGACGCTGCGGATGGTTCGCGACTCCGGCATGGAGGTGTGCTGCGGTGGCATCCTCGGCCTCGGCGAGACCGTCGAGCAGCGGGCCGAGTTCGCCGCGCAGCTCGCCGAGTTGAACCCGCACGAGGTTCCGCTCAACTTCCTCAACCCGCGCCCCGGCACCCCGCTCGGTGACCGCCCGGTGGTGGAGGGCAAGGACGCGCTGCGGGCCATCGCCGCGTTCCGGCTGGCCATGCCGCGCACCATCCTGCGGTACGCCGGTGGTCGCGAGATCACCCTCGGTGACCTGGGCACCCGCGACGGTCTGCTCGGCGGCATCAACGCGGTGATCGTCGGCAACTACCTGACCACGCTTGGCCGACCCGCGAATGCCGACCTGGAGCTGCTGGACGAGCTGAAGATGCCGGTCAAGGCCCTTTCGGCGACCCTGTAGAGACGGACCTGGTGAGGACGACGTGACCGAGCTTGTCGAGCCCACGGCGGCGCAGCTCTGGTGTGACCGCTGCGGCGAGGACGCGGCGGCGGTCGGCGGGCACGAGCCGTGCGCGGTGGCCCGGACGCTGGAGCCGCCGCGCTACTGCCCGCAGTGCCGGCGCCGGATGAAGGTGCAGGTGCTGCCGGTGGGCTGGTCGGCGGTCTGCGTCGAGCACGGCGAGATCCGGGGCTGAGCCGGTGCTGCGAGGGCGGGCGGTGACACTACGGCCGGCGACGGCCGCGGACGTGCCGGCCCTCGCGGCGATCCGGGCCGACCCGGAGGTACGCCGGTGGTGGCGGGGCGGCGACGACCTGGCCGATTCGGTCCGCGCCGACCTGGCCGACGACGACCTGGCGCTGTACGCCATCGAGCACGACGGCCGGGTGATCGGCGCGATCCAGTGGTACGCCGAACCGGACCCGGACTACCGGCACGCCAGCCTGGACGTCTTCCTCGATCCGGCGGAGCGCGGCGCCGGCCTCGGCGGTGACGCCATCCGCACCCTGGTCCGCCACCTGATCGACGAGTACGGCCACCACCGCTTCACCATCGACCCGGCCGCCGCGAACAGCGCCGCCATCCGGGCGTACTCGAAGGTCGGTTTTCGTCCGGTGGGGGTGCTGCGCCGCTACGAGCGCGGCGCGGACGGCCGCTGGCACGACGGCCTGTTGATGGACCTGCTCGCCGACGACCTGGTGGAGTGACTCAGCCGTCCCACAGCAGGTGACCGTCGGGCAGTCGGCGGGCGCCCTCGGCCCGCCGGTGCGGGTTGAGGCGGCCGTCCGGCATCAGGTGCGCCACGGGGACTCCGCTGCCCAGCGTCGCGACGTCGGCGATCAACCGCCGGTGGCAGCGCCACCACAAGCTCTCGCTGCACATGATCGCGGTGGTCCGACGATCCGCCCCGGCGAGCACCTCGGCGAGCGCGTCGTCGAACTCGGCCGTCCGAGTGTGGGCGGCGTACGCCCGGAATGCTGCGACGTTCCACCAGGTGTCCGGCTCTGGCTCGCCGGCCGGGACGTGTCGGCGTCCGCCCAGGCGCGGCTCCCAGCGGTAGGCGATCCCGTACTCGGGTAGCCACCGCTCAAGCTCCTCGCGGCGGACATCCGGGTTGGTGCGGCTGGCCGGATACCTCCGCACGTCCACCACCAGAGCCACCCCGGCCTCGGTCAGCAACTCCCCCAGCCGCACCCGGTCGGCCGCGCCGTGCCCTACGGTCAGCAACTCCGCCACCAGGCTGGCTTGCCCCGAATCGCGACAACCTATTCCCGGTCGTCGGGCGAGAACGCGCAGGGGCACCGGGTCGACGCGGCGGGCAGCCGATTGTGTCCCGCCACCAGCCCGGTCCGGCAACGGGTAGATCTGGGACAGTTACCGTCCGCACGGCCCGCCCACGGAACGGTAACTGTCCAAGATCTCGTCGCGGTGCTGGTCAGGCGATGGTGCAGGCGGTGTTGTTGACGGTGAAGGCCGTCGGTTTCGGGTTGGCGCCGCTGTACGTGCCGTTGAAGCCGAAGCTCACCGACGCCCCCGGGGCAAGGGTGCCGTTGTAGGAGAGGTTGGTCGCGGTCACCGCCGCGCCGGTCTGACTGATCGCCGCCGACCAGCCCTGGCTGACGCTCTGCCCACCGGAGAAGCTGAACCGCAGGGTCCAACCGTTGATCGCGGTGGTGCCGGTGTTGGTGATCGACACGTTGGCGGTGAAGCCGCTGCCCCAGTCGGTGGTGGCGTACCCCACCGAGCAGGTGCCGCCGACCGGCGGGGCCGCGGTGGTCACCGCGACGGGCGTGGACGCCGCGGAGGTGTTGCCGGCCGCGTCCACGGCCACCACGTAGAACTGGTACGCCGTCGAGGCGGTCAGCCCGGTCACCGCCTGGGTGGTGCCGGTCGGCGAGCCGACCAGCACGTCGGTGGCGCCGGCCTCGCGATAGACCCGGTAGCCGGTGACGCCCACGTTGTCGGTGGACGGGGTCCAGGCCAGGGTCAGCCCGGTGGCGGTGACGGCCGAGGCGACCGGCGTGCCGGGGGTGCTCGGCGCTGTGGTGTCGGCGGTGCCGGCCGGTGGCGTGGTCACGCTGAGCTTCGGCGAGGCGGCCGAGGTGTTGCCCGCGCCGTCGCGCGCCACGATCGTGTACTCGAACGTCCGCTCCGGCAGCAGCGTGGTGATGGTGATCGAATTCTCGGTGACCCGTCGGGTCGCCACCACGTCGTTACCCACCATGAACTCGCGAACGTCGTACCCGGCGAGGCCGCTGCCGCCGCTGTCCGTGGACGGCGCCCAGGTCAGGGTGACAGTGCGGGGGCCGAGGTTGGACGCCACCGGGGTGCCCGGGACGGTCGGCGCGGTGGTGTCCGGTACGACCGGGCCCGGCTCGTCGCCCCAGACCCGGTTGGTGCCGGAGTAGAGCGGCACCTTCCGGTTGGGTCCGGCGGTGGCCTGGTACGACGGGTCGTTGGTCGGGTCCCAGGTGCCGCCCTCCGGCACGCCGATCTTGAACTGGACCTCCATCCGGTGCTGCGACTGACCGGCCGGGGCGATGGTGTACCCGGCGCAGTCCACCTCGACGTACCAGATGTCGCCGCTGAACTGCTTGGCCGTGGTCGGGGACGGGCAGCCCTGGGTGTAGCCGGCGGTGACCTGCACCGGCCCGGTGCCGTCGGGCCGGAAGTAGTAGCGGAACCGGCCGTCGGTGAGCGCGCGGGCCGGGAAGGCGGACTTGTTGTAGACCATCACCTTGAGCCCGGTGGCCCGAGGTTCGGCCTGCGTCACAGTGGTCTCCACCGTCAGCTCGTCGATGTCCGGCGTCTCGGCGACGGGGAAGTTCGCCAGCGGTGTGCCGCCGTACTCGGAGGTCAGCCGGACCAGCGCGGACGTGAAGCCGGCGTTGTAGTCGGTGGCGACCTCGTTCATCACGTAGTCCGAGCGACTGTCGCTGTACGCGTCGTTGGCCGAGGAGGGGCCGCCGACCAGCGCGCCGTAGAGGGTGTGCCGGGTCTCGACGGGCACGGTCTGGCTGTCCCACCAGGAGCCGTGCGCGGTGCGGTGGTGCGGGTTCTTCGGTGCGTTGGCGCCGAACCCGATGACGTAGCTGGAGTTGCGGGGGTTGTCGCCGAGCGCGTAGTTGATCTGCCGGACGGCGAAGTCGTGGTAGCGCGCCTTGCGGGTGGTGTCGGTGGTCTTGTCGCTGTAGACAAGCGCGGCGAACGAGGTGTTCGCGGCGTAGCGCAGCGCGCCCCAGGAGTCGAGCACCGCCATCCCGCCCGGCGAGTACGGCACCCGCTGCCCGTTCACCCCGACGGTCCAGTAGTCCAGCCACCTGTTGGCGTCGTCGACGTACTTCTGCTTGCCGGTCAGGTTGGCCAGCAGCACGTACGCGCCGAACTGCTTGTTGTCCCAGGCGATCGTCCACTTGTAGGAGCGGGTGGTGGACTGGTTCTCGGTGCCGAGCTTGTCGTACTCACTCTCGGCCTTGGTCAGGTAGCTGGCCTCACCGGTGGCCCGGTGCAGCCAGATCGCGGCCCAGACCAGCTCGTCCTGCCAGCCGCTCCACGAGCGGTAGAAGCTGGTGGCGTCCGTGATGCACTCGTGGTAGGACTTCCGCACCGTGTCGGCGAAGGTGTAGAGCTGCCGGGCGTGCCCGAGCAGCTTGTCGGCGTAGGTCGCGTCGGTGGGCCGGAACACCATCGACGAGGCGGCCATCGCTGCCGCCGTCTCCCCCGCCAGGTCCGCGCCGCCACAGCTCGCATCGATCTTGTACGCGGGCCGCGCCATCGGCATCACCTCGGCCGGGCCCCACCACTTGTGGTCGTCGTCGCCCTTGCCGACCTGTCCGTAGAGGACGTTTGCCGAGGGGTGCGCCTTGATGAAGTAGTCGTTGACGAAGCGCAGGTTGTTGAGCAGGTGCGGCAGTTGCCCGGAGGCGGTGTAGCCGCTGCGGTACTCGACCGCTCCCCAGGCGAGCATGGTGGCGCTGAACGCCATCGGGAAGCCGAACTTCACGTGGTCGCCGGCGTCGTACCAGCCGCCGGTGAGGTCCACCCCCGCGCTGGCGCCGTCGGTGAGCGCGCTGTCTCCGCGCCAGGAGACCCGGTTCCAGTCGGGCAGTCGACCGGACTGCTGCGCCTCGTAGAAGAGCAGCGACTTCTGCAACGCCTCGGCGTAGTTGTAGGTCGCCGCCGGCGCGGCGGAGGCGGGCGCGGACGGGGGCGCGGTCACCGCGAGGGACAGCCCGGTGAGCAGGGCGACGCCGGCGGCCAGCAACCGCCGGGGCCAGGGCTGGTCGGCGACCGGCGACCGGCCGGGGTGGCCGGTGGACGGCCGGGTCAGGTGGCGCATGAAGGGCTCCTGTCGGAGGCGCCGCCGGCGGTCGCACCGACGCGGGACGGCGTGGGGGCGGCACGGCCACCGGCGACAGCGGGGGTGGCGGTGTGACCATGGGTCATGGAAGCGCTCCCATGGATAAACGACAATGTAATGTGCACGTCGTCGAATGGGAAGCCCGTGTTGCGCGCCAGCGCCGCAGCCCTCGAGAGCGTTACGGCGACACGCGCATGCCAGCACGGAAGGTCGACCCGGAAGGCACTTCCCGTCCGAGACGTCGTCCCAGCTCAGACCGGTTGGCCGATGCCGTCGGCAGGCCCCCCTCATGGGATCATGGGCGGCCCCCTCGACCAATCCCGAAGGATTCCTCATGCCACTGCGTCGGCGCCTGACGCGCGCGGCCGTCCGCACGGCCACCGTCACGGCCGTTCTCGCCATCGCCTCCCCGGCCTGGGCATCGAGCATCGTCCCCCTCAACCCCGCCCACGCCAGCGCCACGGCGGGGACGTTCCAGCAGGAGTGCCAGGACCCCAAGTTCGGCACGCGACCCACCAACCAGGACGGCTGGCACTTCGTGCTGCCCACCAAGCGCGCCGGTGACTTCCAGAGCCTGACCTTGACCTTCAAGGACACCTCGGGCGTCTCGGTGACGGTGACGGTGCCGAACCCCACGGATCCGTACACCGACTTCCTGTCCGCCAACGGTGGCGGTGACAAGCAGGTGAAGCACGCCTACCTCTTCACCCCGGCGGGATGGACGTTGACCGGCGGCAGCGCCCTGGTCAGCGGCGAGGGCGACAAGTTCAACCTCAGCCACACGTGCGCCGGCACCGGCGCCACCGCGTCGCCGACCCCGACCACGCCGATCACGGAGACGCCGACGCCGACACCGATCACGGAGACGCCGACGCCGACGCCGACGCCGACTACCCCGACGCCGACCACTCCGGTCACGTCGACGCCGACGGGCTCGGTCTCACCGTCGGAGTCGGTGGCGCCCGGTGGATCAGCCTCGACCCCGGGAGGCGCGGGCGGCGGCGACAACGGGGGCAGCCTCCCGCTCACCGGCGTGGCCGTCACCAGCATCGCCCTCGGCGGTGTCGCCCTGATCGGCGGCGGCGCCCTGCTGATGATGCGTCGCCGACGCGACCGGATCACCTTCACCAGCTGACCGACGAACGCCCACGACCGGTTCCGGACATCGCTCCGGGGCCGGTCGTGGGCGTTTCGCATGCCTCACGCTCCTCCACATCGGAGGTCCCCCGGCCCGCCTTCCGTACTGACGGGTAACCAAGCCAACAACGTCACACCATTCATGCACGTCGATCCATCGACCGCCGTACCCGCTGGTCATGGCCCTTCGTCGCGAGTCGGACACCGGACGGCTTCGGTCGGCCGGCGCCCAGCCAGACAAACGTACGGTTGCTGACCGGCTACCGCGCGCGGGACAGTACCGACCATCAGCGGTGCCGTCGACGCCGCCGCTCCCCGGTCAACCCTGAGGAGAACGCGATGGCACTACTACTCGCCGACGGCACCGCCTGGTCCGACGTCCTCGCCCGGGCGGTCGCCGCCACCCCGGAGGCGTTCGGCGCCGAGGTGGACGGCGTCACCACGCTGCACAACCTGGTCGAAGGCGACTGGCGGGCAGTCGGCCACCCGGCGCCGGTCCGCACCCCGGTCGACAACAGCGTCGTCATCAACCTGTCCCGACTCGACGCGGACACCGCCCGCGCCGCGGTCGCGCACGCCGCCGCCGCGCACTGGGCCTGGGCGAGTACCCCGCTGAGCGACCGCAAGGCCCGGGTCTGCGACGCCCTGGACGCCCTCACCGCCCACCGTGACCTGCTCGCGCTCCTGCTCGTCTGGGAGATCGGCAAGCCGTGGCGGCTCGCCTGCGCCGACGTGGACCGGGCACTCGACGGCGTCCGCTGGTACGTGGGCGAGATCGACCGGATGCTCGCCGACGGCCGCGAGCCACTGGACGGTCCCGTCAGCAACATCGCCTCCTGGAACTATCCGATGAGCGTCCTCGTGCACGCCGAGCTGGTCCAACTGCTGGCCGGCAACGCGGTCATCGCCAAGACCCCGTCCCAGGGCGGCGCGGTCTGCCTGACCGTCGCGCACGCCCTGATGCGTCGCGCCGGACTGCCCGCCACCCTCGTCTCCGGCGGCGGCGAGGAGCTGTCCGAAGTGCTCGTCCGGGCACCCGAGATCGGTGCGGTGGCGTTCGTCGGTGGCCGCTCCAACGGCGGCAAGGTGGCCGCCGCGCTGCTCGACAGCGACAAGCGGCACTTCATCGAGCAGGAGGGCCTCAACGCCTGGGGCATCTGGAACTTCTCCCAGTGGGACCTGCTCGCCGCGCACCTGAAGAAGGGCTTCGAGTACGGCAAGCAGCGCTGCACCGCGTACCCCCGGTTCGTGGTGCAGCGCGACCTGGTCGACGAGTTCCTCGACATGTACCTGCCGGTCGTGCGTTCGGTCCGGTTCGGTCACCCGCTGGCCGTCGAGGACGACTGGACGGCCGGTGACCCGCTGCCCGAGCTGGACTTCGGGCCGCTGATCAGCGCCGCCAAGGCCGACGAGCTGCGCCGCACCGTCGACGAGGCGGTTCGCGGCGGCGCGGTGCCGCTGCACCGGGGCAAGTTGACCGGTGCGCCGTTCCTGCCCGGGCAGGACACCTCGGCGTACGTGGCGCCGTCGGTGCTGCTCGCGCCGCCCGGCCGGTCCCGGCTGATGCACGCCGAGCCGTTCGGCCCGGTCGACACGATCGTCGTGGTGGACACCACCGACGAACTGCTGGCCGCCATGAACGCCTCCAACGGCGCGCTCGTCGCGTCGCTGGCCTGCGACGACACCGACGAGGCCGGCAAGCTCGCGGTGGACCTGCAGGCGTTCAAGGTGGGCATCAACAAGCCGCGTTCGCGCGGCGACCGGGACGAGCCGTTCGGCGGCCGGGGCGCGTCCTGGAAAGGCGCGTTCGTGGGCGGCGACCTGCTGGTACAGGCGGTCACCGTGGGCGGCGACCACCGCCTTTACGGCAACTTCCCCGACTACACCAGCTACCCCGCCACCTGAGGCCGTGAGGGTCCCCTGTCGACGCCCGGCGCGTCCGACAGGGGACCGGCCGCGTACCGTCGCGAGATGGCGATGATCGAGCAACTCTCCCTGGGTGTGTCCGACGCCGAACGGGCGGGAAGGTTCTGGGCCGCGGCCCTCGGCTACCGTCGCCGGGCACCCCGATTCGACCGCGACGAATGGATCGTCCTGGAGCCACCGCCGGGGGCTGCGGGCATGGCCATCGCGATGGACGTCAGCGAGAGCCCGGTGCAGGAGTTCCCCCGGCTCCACATTGACCTGGACGCCGGCGAGCGCAGCCTCGACGAGGAGCTCGACCGGTTGCTCGCGCTCGGCGCCCAGCGGGTGGAGTGGCGGCACTACCCCACGGACCCCCACCCCACCGAACCGCCGTACGTGGTCCTCGCCGACCCGGAGGGCAACCGGTTCTGCCTGTCCGGCCGCCGCCGACCCTCCACTCGTTGACGCGCTGCCGAGAGGCGTCCCTTGTCATGCGCCAGGCGACAACACGGTTACCTTCCGCTGTGCGGTGAGCGGGACGGTCAGGGTGAGCAGCGCCCCCTCACGCTCGGTCGAGCTGGGTCGGCCCAGCCGGCGCAGGGTACGCAACATCGGGGCGTTCTCGGCCTGGACGTGCAGCGTCAGCGCCGCGTAGCCCGCCGCGTCGGCGTGCCGGACCAGCCGGCGCAGCAACGCCGTGCCGAGCCCGCGCCGCTGCCAGTCGTCGCGCACCAGCAGCGCCACCTCGGCCTCGTCGCCCTCGCCGAGCAGGTTCCCCATGGCGACCACCGGCCCGGCCGCACCGTCGGAGTCGGTGGCCACCGCGACCAGGGTCAGCCCGCGACTCGGCTCCAGCAGCCGACGCAGTCGGTCCGGGCGCGGCAGCGCCGCCCCGCCCAGGTAACGCCGCTGCCGGGTAGCCGCCGAACACCCCTCATGCAGCTCCCGTACGCCGGGCAGGTCGTCGGCGCAGGCCGGGCGTACGGCGACTTCGGCGCCGTCGGGCAGCACCACCGTGACCTGCTCGGCGGTCCGACGGACAACGGTGGCGGCCAGCTCGACCAGGGCCTGCGCCCGGGCGTACTCCGCCGGGGTGAACGCGGGCGCGGCCCGGCGCAGCGCGAACGAGCCGCCCGCCGGGTCCGCCAGCGACATGCTCGTGCCGAGGATCCCCCGGTCGACGCCGACCGAGGCCGGCCGCCAGCTGACGTCGTCGGCAGCCAGCAGGGTCCGCAGTGCCTCGCCCGTCGCGTCCGGGTCACGTACCAGCCGATTGGCCAGCCCGAGCACCCGGGTGGGCTGGTCGGCCAGGCCGCGCGCCTCGCTGCGCGCCACCCAGCAGTCCCGGCCCCGCCCCCGCTCGACGGCGGCGACCAACTCGGCCTCGTCGAGCGCGTCCGGCGCGTCGACCAGGAAGTCGTCCACCGCGCCCTGCTCGGTGGGCTGCACCTGCACGGTGAGGATGTTGACCCCGCGCAGCGCGAGACTCGCGGTGAGCACCGACAGGTAACCCGGCCGGTCGTCCACCGTCGCTCGGATCCGCCACAACGTCATGGTTGGCTCCCTTCCCGGGTACCACCCTCGTCCCCCGCTGTTGCCGCCCGATTGCCCGGCGGTGACGGGTTGCGCTCGGGAGCATGACCCCGCCGGGCGGGTCACCGGATCCGCCGCTACGCGAAACGGCCGCGGTAGCCGATGGGGCCCTCGCCGACCCGCTGGTAGGTGCCCAGGAACCCACCGCCGCCCAAGGCGATCGTGCCGTTGTTGCCGCGCAGGTCCCGCCAGGCCAGCCTGCTGAGCGGGTGGTCGCGCACCCCCACGGCGAGGAGCAGGTCACCCGAGCGGTGCCAGCCGCCGGCCCAGCCCTCCTGGGTGTGGAAGCGCCGCGCCTCCTTGGCGACGGTGCCGCGCTCGGTCAGCCGGCCGCGGAACTCCGTCGGCTCTCCACCCAGCTGCCGCCGCCAGCCGTAGAAGGCCTGCTGCTGCTTCTCGAACGTGATCGCGTACTCGGCACCGGACGTGTCGGCCCACGCCACCTGGTCGAGGACGGACTGCTCGCCCCGATCGACGAAGATGGTGACCTCGCCAGCGTCACTCCTGTACCGCAGCACCGGCTCCGCGATCGCCTGCCGGACGAGGGCCAGGCCCGCCTGGTCATGCGCGTACATCGGGTCGACAGTGACCCGGTAGAGCCACAGCATGCTCCGGGCGTCGACACCGCTCGCGATCCGCATCGTGTTCCGGCCGGCGACCAACTCCACGGCCGGGACCGCGAAGACCAGCCGTTGCGGAAGCCCACCACCGTTCGGAATGCGGAACTCGTCGGCCAGCGGCCGGCCGTTGAGGGCAACGGTGAGCGGGGCGTACCCGGGGCCCCCGGCCAGCATCGACGCGAGCGCCACCAGGGTGACGCATGCCTCCCGGACCACGGCCGGGTCGGGTACGTCGAACTCGAACTCGACCGACCCGCCTGCGTTGATCGCCAGGTGGTCGTCCGCCGCCGAGGACCGGTGCACGCCGGTGATCTCGACGTTGCCGAGGCGGGGCGGCTCGGTGCCGAAGTCCGCATAGGTGGGTGCCATCTGGATCCCCGGCCGCCGTCCGGGCACCGGCGCGGCAGCCGGCGGGTGCGGCAGCTTGGCGTCCGCCTCGTAGCCCTGCGGCGCACCGGACGGGACCCGGCCGCCCGCGGCGGTCTCCGCGCGGTATCCATCAGTGGAGTTGTTCATCCCGAGGAGACTAGATCAACAAGTCCGGCCCCCACGGGCTGCCGGTCGACGGCTGGCGCCTCAGGGGTTGGCGCTGACCGGTGGTGCGCCGACCAGGTCCAGTCGGTCGCCGAGGATCACCGCGCTGGCCCGGACGAGCTGGATGAGCCGGTCGACCTCCGTGCTGTGGAAACCAGCCGCGGAGAGGGTCTCGCTGCGCTCGCGGGCCACCACCAGCACCAGGCCCGCCCGGCCGAACGGCGCGATCGCGTGGTGGGTGCCGTCGGGCGTGGTCATCGACCGACCGCGCAGCGGGGTCACCTCCGGCAACCGCAGGGGTACGGGAGTACGCCAGCTGGCGTGCCCCACTGTCGCCCCGCCACCGCCGGTCCGGGAGGCCCAGTCGACCGGAACCACGGCGGCCACCGCCCAGTCGGCGGCCAACAACCCGGGGACGGCGTCGACAAGGGTGGCCGTCCCGTCGGCCGGGTTGGCCGCGACCTGGGCCAGCAGCTCCGCGTCCTGGCCGGTGGTGGTGGGCGCGCCGATCGCCCGCCACACGCCGTCCACCCGCACGCCCGGTATCGCCGCCAGGCCAGCCAGCAGCCGCTCCACCCGCGCCGCACCCGGCCAGACGACAGTGAAATCGTCCACCGCGCGCCCGCCGAGCCGTTCGAGGACCACCACCTGGACGATGTCCGCCCCGGAGACGCCCAACGTGCGGGCGACCTGACCGAGGGTGCCCGGACGGTCCGGCAGGGTGACCCGAACTCGCAGCAACATGTCTGTCCCTCCGCTCGGCGGGCCGGCGAAAGAGCGGCCGGCAGGCTGACCCCAGCCTGCTAGTTGACCATTTCGTCCCTGTTGCAGGGCCATGTCCCGAGTGGAAATTTGCGCCGGCGACCGGCTGGTCCGGCAGGTCGGGAAGCGGACGCCGACGCTCAGGGCAACCCGACCAGGGGCAGGACCGGTGTGGAGGCGAGCTGTGCGTGGTAGTCCGCCGCGGACGTTTCCCGACCCCACTGGGGCATTCCGGCGGGCAGGTCCAGCCGATCGGTTTCCACCTCGATGACCGTCAACTGGGCCGGGGGTCCGTCGATGCCGGCCAGGATGGCGGCCAGCTCCCCTTCGGTACGGGCGACGTGGGCGGTGAACGTCCTGTCCCGTGCGAACACCGCGGGCAGTTCCGTGTACCGCCAGTTGTCGATGTCGTTGTACGGCTGGTGCCGTCCGTCGATCGCCCGCTCGACGGTGTAGCCGCCGTTGTTGACGACGATGATGATCGGGCGTTGGTTCGTGGCGAGCATCCGGCTGATCTCCTGCACGGTCAGTTGGATTGATCCGTCGCCGGTGATCAGCACCGTCCGTCGATCCGGGGCCGCCACGCCGGCACCGAAGGCGGCCGGGGTGGCGTAGCCGATCGAGCCCCAGATGGGCGGCTCCACAACGGTGACCCCGGCGGGCAGACGCATCGTCGCCGCGCCGAAGGACGGGGTCCCGGTTTCCGGGACGAAGATGTCCCCCTCGCGCAGCATGTTCTGGATCGCCGGCCAGAGCCGTGCCTGCCGGATCGGTTCGTTGTTCGACGGGTCGAGCGCGGGCGGGTCACCCGCCAACAGCGGCGCGCGTGACCATTCAGCCGTACGGTTCGGGGCGATCTCGTGCAGGCACCGCAGCGCCGCCGGCAACGCGACAGCTGCGAAGCGGGTGCCGGCGACGACGGCGGCGTCCCGGTGCAGGCTGATGACCCGGTCCACCTTCAGGTCGGCGGTGAACAGGCCGTCCCAGTCGAAGAAAGTGGTGCCGACGCAGATCAGTGCGTCCGCGCCCTCCACAACCTCACCGACCTCGTCGGAGCTGTCGCCGCCGTTGTAAATGCCCACGTAGTGAGGGTCGGACTCGTCGAGCAGTCCCCGTCCCAGCGACTGCGCGGCGACCGGCCAGTTTCGTTCGGCGGCCATGGCGCTGACGGCAGCGCCGAGGTTGAAGCGGATCGGCAGGTTTCCCACAAGCATGGCCGGCCGCTCGGCACCGGCGAGCAGTCGCCGGGCGGCCGCGGCGAAGGCGTCGAGCTGCCCGGGAGCCACGACCGGCTCGGGGCGGGTGAACCGTTGCCCCGGCCGGGCGACCTCGGCGTGGGCCACGTCGCCGGGTATCCGAACGTAGACCGGACGCTGCTGCGACCAGCACTCGGTGAGCACCCGGTCGACCTCCCCCAGAGCGTTCTGCGGGGTCAGCGAGGTCTGGGCGACTGTCACCTCACGTGCCACCCGTACCCAATGGTCAAAGTCGCCGTCGGCGAGCGAGTGGTGCATGGAGGTGTGCTGCCGCATGATCTCCTCGGTCGGACCGCCGACGATCGAGACGATGGGTACCGACTCCGCCATGGCCCCGGCCAGCGCGTTGACCGCCGACAGCTCACCGGGGCCGAACGTGGTGAGGATCGCGGCCACGCCGGCGAGGCGGGCATATCCGTCGGCGCTGAAGCCGGCGTTGAGCTCGTTGCAACTGCCGACCCATTCGATCCCGTCGAACGCCTCGATCTGATCGAGGAAATCCATGTTGTAGTCCCCCGGCAACCCGAAGACATGGCGCACCCCGAGGTCGTGGAGCCGGCTGAGCAACAGCTCGCCGACCGTCGTCGTACCCTTGCTCGCCTTCACCACGATGGACCCCTATCGCTCCAGAGACCGCCGCCGCGGCCCGCCATCAAGACGATATCCAGGCAATTGTCGGAAGTATGGCGATTGTCCGCCGTGCCGGCTCAACCGGCGGCGGGGCTACCGGTGAATCTGACCTTGACAACGTGAACGGGCTGCCATCAACTAGTCGGATGAGTGATCCGGCCGTCGATGCGTCGCGGCCGGGGGCCGTCCCGGCCTCACCCGCGGGGCTGGCCCTGGACCGTCTCGCCGACTATCTGGCGCAGCACCGACCCGAGCTGGCCGTCGGGCCGCTGCGCGCCGAGCTGATCGCGGGCGGCAAGTCCAACCTCACCTATCTGCTGCGCCTCGGCGACCGCGAGGTCGTGCTGCGCCGCCCCCCGCTGGGGCACGTGCTGGCGACCGCGCACGACATGGCGCGCGAGTTCCGGGTCATCTCGGCACTGGCACCGACCGAGGTGCCGGTCCCCGGCGCGCTGCTGCTCTGCACCGACCCGGACGTCATCGGCGCCCCGTTCTACCTGATGGAACGGATGCCCGGCGAGGTCTTCCGCACCCGCGCGCAGACCGACCCGCTGGGCGACGAACGACGCCACGCTCTCGCCATGGCGATGATGGACACCCTCGCCGCGCTGCACACCGTCGAGCCGGCCACCGTCGGGTTGGCTGACTTCGGCCGCCCCGAGGGCTACCTGGCCCGGCAGGTCCGCCGCTGGGCCGGGCAGCTCGACCGCTCCCGCAGCCGCCCGCTGCCCGGCATCGACGAGCTGCGTGACCTGCTCGCGGCGACCGCCCCGGAGGGCGCGAACGCCGGCCGGATCGTGCACGGCGACTACCGGCTGGACAACCTCCTCGCCTCGGCCGACCCGGTCGCCGTGCACGCGGTGCTCGACTGGGAGATGGCCACCCTCGGCGACCCCCTCGCCGACCTGGGGCTGCTGCTGACGTACTGGGACGTGCTCGGTGGCAGCGACACCGCCGCGGGCAACCCGGTCGCCGACGGGCTCGGCCCGCGCGCCGGCTTCCCCACCGGCAGCGAGCTGATCGACAGGTACGCCGGACGCAGCGATGTCGACGTCGGGCCGCTGCACTGGCACGTGGCGCTGGGCTGTTTCAAGCTCGCTGTCATCTGCGAGGGAATCCACTACCGGCACACGCTCGGGCAGACGCTCGGCGAAGGCTTCGACCGGATCGGCGAGATGGTGGCACCGCTGGTCGCGCACGGGCAGACCGCCGCCAGGGAGCGGTGATGGACTTCTCATACGACGCCCGGACCGAGGAGCTGCGCGACGAGCTGACCCGGTTCCTGACCGAGCACGTCTACCCGGCCGAGGCCGTGCACGCCGAGCAGGTGGCTGCCGGGGATCCGTGGTCGCGTACCCCGGTGCTGGCCGAACTGAAGGCGGAGGCCCGCAGGCGCGGCCTGTGGAACCTGTTCCTGCCCGACCCGCGCTACGGCGCCGGCCTCACCAACCTCCAGTACGCCCCGCTGGCCGAGCTGACCGGGCGCAGCCCGCACCTCGCGCCGGAGGCGGTCAACTGCGCGGCACCGGACACCGGCAACATGGAGTTGCTGGCCGAGTTCGGCTCGGAGGCGCAGCAGAAGCGGTGGCTGATGCCGCTGCTGGAGGGTGAGATCCGCTCGGCGTTCTGCATGACCGAGCCGGACGTGGCGTCCTCCGACGCCACGAACATCGCCACCCGGATCACCCGCGACGGCGACGAGTACGTGATCAACGGACGGAAGTGGTGGTCGTCCGGGGCCATGGACCCGCGCTGCGAGATCTTCATCGTGATGGGCAAGACCGACCCCACCGCGGACCGGCACCGCCAGCAGAGCATGGTGCTGGTCCCCCGGGACACCCCAGGGGTGGCCGTGCGCCGGGGCATGACCGTCTTCGGCTACACCGACGGTTCGCACGGCGGGCACGCCGAAATCGACTTCACCGACGTGCGGGTGCCCGCGGAGAACCTGATCGGCGCCGAGGGCACCGGCTTCGCGATCGCTCAGGCCCGGCTCGGTCCGGGCCGGATCCACCACTGCATGCGATTGATCGGAATGGCTGAGCGGGCATTGGAGCTGCTCTGCAAGCGGGCGCTCGGGCGGATCGCATTCGGCCGACCCCTCGCCGAGCAGGGCGTGGTCCGGGAGTGGATCGCCGAGTCCCGGGTCCGCATCGAGCAGGCCCGGCTGCTGGTGCTCAAGACGGCCTGGCTGATGGACACCGTCGGCAACAAGGGCGCGCACACCGAGATCCAGGCCATCAAGATCGGTACGCCGGCGATGGCGGAGTGGGTGATCGACAAGGCGATCCAGGGCTACGGTGGCGCCGGCGTCAGCCAGGACACCCCGCTGGCCGCCCTCTGGGCGCAAACCCGCACCCTGCGCCTCGCCGACGGCCCCGACGAGGTCCACCGCAACTCCCTGGCCAAGCGCGAACTCCGCCGCTGGACCCGGTAACCCAACCCCACCCTCGTTGATCATGGAGTTATTGCCACCGCCGTCGGCGTGTCATGGCAATAACTCCATGATCAACCCCGAGGGGTGGGGCGAGGGTTAGGCGGAGGCTCGGTGGACCAGTTGGGTGTCCAGGAGGATGTGGGAGGCGGGTAGCTCCTCGCCACGGATCCGGGCCACCAGCAGGCGGGCCATCTGCCGACCCATGTCCTCCACCGGCTGGAAGACCGTGGTCAGCGGCGGCTCCGCCTGTCGGGCGATCGTCGCGTCGTCGAAGCCGATCACCGCGACGTCCCGCGGCACCCGCCGGCCGGCCTCGCGCAGGGTACGCAGCGCGCCGAACGCCATGAGGTCGGAGGCGACGAAGACCGCGTCCAGGTCCGGGCAGACGTCCAGCAGCCGACGCATGGCGGCCGCGCCGCTGCCCTCGCTGAAATCGCCGTACGCGATCAGGTCGGGGTTGACGCTGGCCCCGGTGGCCTTGACCGCCTCGGTGTAGCCGGTCAACCGGGCCAGGCCAGCGCCCATGTCCTGGGGACCGGCGATGGTGGCGACGCGTCGCCGCCCCTGCCCGGTCAGGTACTCCACCGCCTGCCGGGCCCCGCCAACGTTGTCCACGTCGACAAACCAGGCCGGTTGGGCGCCGGGTTGCAGCATCCGGGCGGGCCGACCACCGAGCACGGCCGGCAGGCCGCGCTCCTCCAGCAGCGTCGGCAGCGGGTCGGAGTCGTGCAACGACAGCAGCAGTACGCCGTCGACGTGCTGGTTGGTGAGGTGGTGCTCGACCCGCTCCCGTTCCACCGGCGACTGTGCCATGGCCAGCCAGAGCTGCATCGGCGTCTCCAGCAGCCCGGAGCTGATCCCCCGCACGATCGAGGCGAAGAACGGCTCGGTGAAGACCCGCTCGCCGGATTCGGAGACCACCAGCGCGACGGAGTCGGTCCGCTGGGTGACGAGCGCGCGGGCAGCCCGGTTCGGCACGTACCCCAGCTCGGCGATGGCCTGTTGGACCGCGGCCCGGGCCTCCGGGCTGACCTGGGGTGAGCCGTTGACCACGCGGGAGACCGTGCCCCGACCGACGCCGGCACGCGCCGCGACCGCGTCGAGGGTCGGGCGCCCGAGCGACCGGGTGCGCTGCGTTGTCATCGTCTGCTCCTCCGACGGCGGGCGGACCCGGCGCCACCTGCGGGAGGTGGACGCCGGGGCCGTCCTGATGGCTGGCCCGAGCCTATTGTGCGGCCAGACCGTTGCGCCGGATCACCGAGGCGTACCACTTGGCGCTGGACTTGGGGGTGCGAACCTGGCTGTCGTAGTCGACGTGGATCATGCCGAACCGCTTGGTGTAACCCCAGGCCCATTCGAAATTATCCATCAACGACCAGGCAAAGTATCCCCGCAGAGGCACTCCGGCGTCGATCGCCTCGTGGGCGGCGCGCAGGTGGGCGTCAAAGTAGGCCAGCCGATCGACGTCGTCGACCTGCCCGTCGACCAGCGAGTCGACGAACGCGGAACCGTTCTCGGTGACGTACAGGGGCAGGTCGGTGTAGCCGTGCACCCGCCGCAGCGTCTCGGTCAGGCCCGGGGCGTCGATCTCCCAGCCCATGTCGGTGACCGGGACGCCACGGGTGACGAACCGCACGTCCTCGCTGCCCGGCCAGCACGACGGGGCCGGGTCGGCCTCGACGCCCTCGACCGGTGCGGCGACCACGTGCCGGCTGTAGTAGTTGACCCCGACCAGGTCCAGCGGCGTGGAGATGGTCGCCAGGTCGCCGTCGCGCACGTGCTCGAAGTCGGTCACCGTGCTGAGGTCGGCCACCAGGTCCTCCGGGTACGACCCACGCAGCAGCGGGTCCAGGAAGAACCGATTGGCCAGCCCGTCGATCCGCCGGGCGGCGTCGGAGTCGGCCGGGGTGTCGCTGGCCGGGTCGACCGGGTAGAGGTTGACGGTCACGCCCACCTCGGCGGTCGGCCGGGCGGCCCGCAGTGCCTGCACGGCCAGGCCGTGCCCGAGCATCAGGTGGTGTCCGGCGCGCACCGCGTCCGCTCCGTTGGTGCGGCCGGGCGCGTGTACGCCGGAGCCGTAGCCGAGGAACGCGGAGCACCACGGCTCGTTCAGCGTGGTCCAGTAGCGCACCCGGTCACCGAGCGCGTCGGCCACCAGGGTCGTGTAGTCGGCGAAGCGTGCCGCGGTGTCCCGGGCCGGCCAGCCGCCGGCGTCTTCCAGCGGCTGCGGCAGGTCCCAGTGGTAGAGGGTGAGCCACGGCTCGATGCCGTTGGCCAGCAGCTCGTCCACCAGTTTCCGGTAGAAGTCCAGGCCACGCGGGTTGGCCGCGCCGGTGCCGGTGGGCTGCACCCGGGACCAGGAGACCGAGAAACGGTACGACTTCAGGCCCAGCTCGGCCATCAGCGCGACGTCCTCGCCGAGGCGGTGGTAGTGGTCGCACGCCACGTCCCCGGTGTGCCCGGCGACGACTCGACCCTCGGTGTGGCTGAAGGTGTCCCAGATCGACGGGGCGCGGCCGTCCACGGCCGCCGCCCCCTCGATCTGGTACGCCGCCGTCGCGGCCCCCCAGAGGAATCCGGGTGGAAAGGTCAGCCCGGGGCGCTCGTCGAGGACGTCGACGGCGGGCGGGCTGGCGGGGTTGCTCACGACTTGACGGCACCTTCCATGATCCCGCCGATGATCTGGCGGCCGAACACGAGAAAGACGAGCACGAGGGGGATGGTGCCGATCGCCGTGGCGGCGAACACCTGGGAGTAGTCGGTGTAGTAGGCGTACGACAGGAAGGAGAGCGAGACCTGGAGGGTCGGGTTCTCCGGGGTGAGGATGGCGTACGGCCAGATGAACGAGTTCCAGGTTTCCATGAAGGTCAGCAGGCCGAGCACGCCGGCGGCGGGACGTAGCGCGGGCAGCACGATGCTCCAGTAGATCCGGAACGTGCTCGCCCCGTCGACGCGGCCGGCCTCGATCAGCTCGTCGGAGATCGCCTGGCTGGCGTACTGCCGCATCATGAACACGCCGAAGGCGCTGACCAGGAACGGCACGGTGACCGCGTAGAGGGTGTCGTACCACCCCAGGTCCTGCATCATGGACCAGAGCGGGATGAGGCCCATCTGGGTCGGGATCATCATGGTGACGATGATCGCCAGCAGCAGGGCGTTGCTGCCCCGGAACTTCAGCTTGGCGAAGGCGAACCCGGCCAGCGAACCGGTGAGCACCACCGACACGGTGACCACCGAGGAGACGATGATCGAGTTCATCATGCCGGTGAGGAAGTTGGCGGCGTCGTTGTCGAGCACCCGCCCGAAGTTGTCACCGAACGCTCCGCCGGGGGTCACCGGTGGCGGGACTTCGTTGATGGAGTCCAGGCTGCGAGTGCCGATCACCAGCATGTAGTAGAACGGGTAGATCGACAGCAGGGCCGCCAGGACGAGCGCCACGTAGGTCAGCGGACTGGTGCGCCACAGGCGCTGGGAAGCCGAGATCATTGATCTCTCCTCACTTCGCCGAGCGGCGGACGAGTAGGAAGTTGAACAGCGACACCAAGACGATGATCATGAAGATCGCCCAGGCGACCGCGGCTCCGTAGCCGGCGGAGTTCAGGTTCACGATGCCCATCTCGTACATGTACATGGCCAGCGTCTGGAACTCCCGCTGGCTGCCGCCGAGAATGTTGCCGTTGGCGAAGAGCAGTGGCTCGGTGAAGAGCTGCATGCCGCCGATCGTGGACAGGATGACCACGAAGATGAAGGTGGGCTTGAGCATGGGCAGGGTGATCTGCCAGAACTGTCGCCACGGGCTGGCGCCGTCGATCGCTGCGGCCTCGTAGAGATCCTTCGGGATCGCCTGCATGCCGGCGAGCAGGATCAGGGTGTTGTACCCGGTCCAGCGCCAGTTGACCATCGAGGAGATGGCGAACCACGAACTCCACCGCTGCCCGTCCCAGTCGACCGGGTCGACACCGACGAGGCTCAGCAGCCAGTTGAACAGGCCGAACTCCCGCTGGAACAGCATTCCGAAGACGATCGCGACCGCGGCCACCGACACCACGTTCGGCATGAAGATGGCCATTCGGAAGAAGGTCTTGGCGCGCAGGAAGGTCCGGTTGAGCAGGTTCGCCAGGAAGAGGGCGAGCAACAGCTGCGGGATGGTCGACAGGGCGAAGATGCCGAACGTGTTGACCAGCGCGTTCCAGAAGTACTCGTCGGCGAACAGCCGGGTGTAGTTGTCGAAGCCGATGAACGAGTGCTCGCCGATCATGTCCCAGTCGTGCAGCGACATCCAGGCGGTACGCACCATCGGGTACAGCCCGAACGCACCGAAGATCAGGAAGAACGGGGCGATGTAGAGGTACGGCGAGTACTTGACATCGAGACGGTTGAGTAACCTTCCCCGGCTACGTCGGGAAGAGACGTCGGGAGAAGGCGGTGCTGCTGGCGACGGCGGTGCCGTCGTGGCCGACAGGCTCATGCGAATTTCCTTTTCCGGCGAGGCCCGGGGGCCCTCGCGCAGGGCGCTACGCGGAGGGGACCGGCCGGTGGCGTCCGGGAAGCCCCGAACGCCACCGGCAGGGAATCACTCAGAAGGCACCCTGAGTCTTGGCATCCTTCGTGAACTGCTCCCAGGCCTTCGCCTTGTCGGCCTGCCCGCTCTCGAACGCCCGCAGGGCCGGCTCGAGCGCGTTCTCCTTGATTGCCTGGTGCTTCGGGCCCAGGTGGATCGGCTGGATCTTGGCGACGCTCTCCCCGAAGATTTTGCCGGTCGGCGCGTTGCTGAAGTACTCGTTGGTGTAGCCGATGAACGCTTCGTTCTTCAGCGCCTCCAGGTTGGTGGGCAGCGGGCCCTTGGCCTTGAATGCCTCCACCTGGCTCTTCGCGTTGGTCAGGTACTCGGCGAGCTTCGCCGCCTCCTTCGGGTACTTGCTCTGCGCCGGAACGGCGAGCCACGAGCCGCCCCAGTTACCGCCGCCGCCCGGCACGGACGCCACGTCCCACTTGCCCTTGTTGGCCGCACCGGAGTTCTCCGAGACGATGCCGAGCATCCAGGACGGGCAGAAGGTGGCCGCGAAGGTGCCCTGCTTGAAGCCACCCGACCACTCCGGCGACCAGGTCTGCGCCTTGGCCGAGATGTCCGCCATTGAGGTGGCGGTGTCCCAGGCGTTCTTCACCGCGGGGCTGGTGTCCGCGATGACGTTGTCTTCCTTGTCGTAGAACAGGTCACCGTTGCCCTGGAACATCACGCCGTTGGAGACGGCGGTGATCGAGTCGATGAACGCCTTGCCGCCGCTGCCCTGCTTGTACTTCAGACCGGCGTCGTGGAAGCCCTTCCAGTCCGGCCAGAGCGCCGACACCTGGTCGCGCTCGGTGGGCAGGCCGGCAGCCTGGAACAGGTCCTTGCGGTAGCAGACGGCGAGGCTGCCGACGTCGGTCGGGAGGCCGATCAGCCGACCGTCCGGCGCCTTGCCCAACTCCCACTTCCAGGGCAGGAACTCCTTGGAGTGGTCGGCCACCAACGGGTTGAGGTCGGCCCAGTTGCGCGCGTTGGGCTTGAACTCGTTGAGGATGCCCTCCTCCAGGGCGGTGACGTCCGCCGCGCCCTTGCCGGTGGCCAGGTAGCGGACCAGCTTCGGCCGGTACTCGGCGAGCTGCGCGGTCTTGCGCAGCTCGACCTTGATGCCGGTGTCCTTCTCGTACTGCTTGACAAGCTCTTCGTAGCCGAACTCGCCGAACGTGTCGACGACCAGCTTGGCCGGCTTCTCGCCGGCCGCCGGCTTGTCGTCGTCGTTGCCGCAGGCCGCGAGACCGCCGATTGCGGTGATCGCGGCCAGGGCAGCGGCCGCCAGGCGGGTACGCCGCGTGGTGACACTCATGCGCTGACCCCTCTTTCCGGTGGTGAGGCTGGATGGGTGTGGTGGGGGGTGCCCGTCGCGCCAGGCCGGGAGATTCGTGAGTGAGCCACGCCACCTCCGGGAGCGCTCCCATGAGATTGCCGGCGGGTAACGGGAGTGTCAATAGGGCGATGGGAGCGTTCCCAGATCGTTACCGCTGATCACTCCCGCACCGCCAGCCCCACCAACAACTCCGCCCACCGCGGGTGATCAAGAGGTTTCGGTCAGAAATCGCGGCTCGGCTGACGCGAACCTCCTGCCCGAGACGCCGTCCTCGGGGCGGGGGGTCAGCAGAAGCGGCGAAGGAGAGTGGTTGCGCGGTCGGGGTCGAAGCGGGACGCGTCGAAGGTGGAACCCGCCCAGTCGCGCAGCATCGCCTGACGAGGGCTGACGAGGTCGTCCGGGGCGTCCTGGTCGTCTAGGGCCTCCAGGAGCGCCTGATAGCCCGACGGCCCGCCGACACCCTCCGGCGGGCAGGCCCGCTCGCCGTCCAGGCAGACCGGGTACCGCTCGTCGGGGTCCGCGGTAAACGCGTCCTCCACGACCAGGTCGTGCTCCCACCAGTCGCCGAAGTCGTAGGTGTAGGAGAACCGGCTGCCCTTGCCGAGCACCGCGTCGAGCCGCGCGTCCAACTCGTCGTGCAACGCCAACTCCCCGTCCGGGTCGGGCTCGCCGTACTGCATCGCGTCGATCTCGAACGAGTGCAGGTGGCAGTCCCGCCAACCCATCGCGTGCTGCACCACCCGGTGCAGCCGGTCCAGCGTGTAGCCGGCCGGCACGAGCACCCGGCGCCACACCGGCGGACGGGTCCCGGCGAGGGACATCTTCAGCTGGAAGATCTGACGCGACATGCTGTCCTGTCCTCCCGCGGCTTAGGCTGCGAGCATGATCTGCCGCGCGTGCCGGGCCCGGCGACACGACGACTGCCCGGGCCGGAACTGGTGCGACTGCCAGCACCGTACCGCCGAACCCACGCCTCCGGTCACCGGTCCGGCCGGCGAATGACCGTCGGAATTCCGATCCGGCGGCTCTGGCCCGAGCCGTCGACGCAGCCGCTCGACGACGCCGCGCTGACCACCCTCTACGGCCGCGCCGACACGCCCCGACTGCGGGTGAACTTCGTGGCCAGCCTGGACGGCGCGGTCACCGTGGACGGCTACTCCGCCGGGCTCTCCGGCGAGCCGGACAAGCGGGTGTTCGGCCTTCTGCGGATGGTCTGCGACGCGTTGGTGGTGGCCGCCGGCACGCTCCGCCACGAGGGATACCGGGCGGTCCGCCTCGACGAGCGCCGCCGCGCCTGGCGCCGGGCCAACGGGCTGGCCGAGTACCCGACGCTGGTGGTCGTCTCCCGTTCGCTCGACCTGGATCCGGCGCAGGCCGCCTTCGCCGACGCGCCGACCCGCCCGGTGGTGCTCACCCACGCCGCCGCCGACCCGCCGGCCGGGCTGACCGACGTCGCCGACGTGCTGCGCTGCGGCACCGAGCGGGTCGACCTGGCCGCCGGCCTCGCCGAGCTGCACCGACGCGGGCTCACCCAGCTGCTCTGCGAGGGCGGGCCCCACCTGCTCGGCGCGCTCACCGCCGCCGACCTGGTGGACGAACTGTGCCTCACCGTCTCGCCGCTGCTGGCCGGGCCCGGCCCCGGCCGGATCACCGCCGGCGACGCCGCCCCGCCCCGGCACCTGCCACTGCGGCACGTGCTCGCCGCCGACGACGGTGTCCTCCTGCTCCGCCACGCCCGCCGGTAACCCGCCGTCGCCCGGTCACACACCCACCGTCGTCGGTGTGACGGCGCATGGTGTCGTCCGCCGCGTCGCGTGGCGACCTGTCGTACTCCTCGGGCAGGATGCACTGCATGCGCGCCGACCGTGATGCCCGACCGACCCGAGTCGCCCGATGACCGACGCCGACCTCGACAGCCCTGGCGAGGCGGTCGGGCGGGTGCTGGGCACCGCCGACGCCACCCCGTTGCAGTTCTGGACGGCCGTGGCGCCCGGCAGCTACCTGCAGCTCGACGACGTGGTGGTCACTCGACGGGAGCTGCCGGACCGGGAGCCGGTGACGATCGCCGGGGTGGTCACCCAGGTCCGCGCGCGGCACGAGGGCGCCCAGTTCGACTCCGACGTGTTCGCCATCGCCGACGGCACGCTTCCCGCGCAGGTGCAGGAGGCGGCCGAGGTCACCACCACCCGGGTCGATCCCGAGCTGTACGTGCCGCCGACCCCGGGCGCTGTGGTGCACCGGGCCGAGGGTGACGCCCGGGCTCGCGCGCTGCACTTCGACCGGATGGAGCGACGCATCCCGATGGGGATGGGTCGCGACGGCGTCCCGGTCTATCTCAACGCCGACTTCCTCGACGGCAGCCGGGGCGCGCACGTCTCCATCTCCGGCATCTCCGGGGTGGCCACCAAGACCAGCTTCGCCACCTTCCTGCTCTACTCGGTGTTCCGCTCGGGAGTGCTGGGCGGCGACGCGGTCAACGCCAAGGCGCTGATCTTCAACGTCAAGGGTGAGGATCTGCTCTTCCTGGACCACCCCAACACCCGCCTCGACGAGCCCACCCGCGCGGCGTACGCGAAGCTGGGGCTGAGCGCCGGCGCCTTCCCCGACGTGCGGGTCTACGCCCCGCCCCGGGTCGGCGACGCGGCCGGCACGCCGGATGTGAGCAGCCGGCTCACCGGCGTCGACAGCTTCTACTGGACGCTGAGCGAGTTCTGCACCGACCGCCTGCTGCCGTACGTCTTCGCCGACGCCGACGACGAGCGCCAGCAGTACACGATGGTGGTCCACTCGGTGGCCGCGCACCTGGCCCGCTACGCCCAGCCCGCCGACGGCGGGGTGAGCATCGACGGGGTCCGGCTCGGCTCGTACGGCGATCTGGTCGACCACATCGTCGATCAGCTCAACGACGACGAGACCCGCTCCGACTGGGCGGGCAGCGCGGTGGGGCTGGGCACCGTCAACGCGTTCGCCCGGCGGTTGATCGGCAGCAAGAAGGACCTGGCCCGGCTGATCCGTGGTGATCTCGCCACCCGTCGCCCCCACTCGATCAACACGAGCGAGTCGGCGCAGGTCACTGTGGTTGACCTGCACAACCTGCCCGACCGCGCGCAGCGGTTCGTGGTGGGTGTGACGCTCAAGAGCGAGTTCGAGCGCAAGGAGAAGTCCGGCACCGCCAAGCCGCTGCTCTTCGTCGTCCTCGACGAGCTGAACAAGTACGCCCCACGGGAGGGCTCCTCGCCGATCAAGGAGGTCCTGCTGGACATCGCCGAGCGGGGCCGCTCGCTCGGGGTGATCCTGATCGGCGCGCAGCAGACGGCGAGCGAGGTGGAACGGCGGATCGTCACCAATTCGGCGATCCGGGTGGTCGGCCGGCTCGACCCGGCCGAGGCGTCCCGCCCGGAATACGGCTTCCTGCCGCCCGCGCAGCGCCAGCGGGCGTTGTTGGCCAAGCCGGGCACCATGTTCGTCAACCAGCCGGACATCCCGGTGCCGCTCTGCCTGGAGTTCCCGTTCCCGGCGTGGGCCACCCGGGTCTCCGAGGCGGGCCGGGCACCATCGGAGACGCTGCGCTCGATCACCCAGTCCGCCGACCCGTTCGCAGTGGTGGGCTCCGGCGGCGGCAGCACCGACGACGACATCCCGTTCTAGCTAGGGGCCAGCACAGCCATGAAGATCCTGCACACCTCCGACTGGCACGTGGGAAAGGTGCTCAAGGGGCAGTCCCGGGCCGACGAGCACAAGGCCGTGCTGGCCGGGGTGATCGAGATCGCCCGTGCCGAGCAGCCGGATCTGGTGATCGTCGCCGGTGACCTCTACGACACCGCCGCGCCCAGTTCGGAGGCGACCCGCCTGGTCACCCGGGCGTTGACGGCGCTGCGGCGCACCGGCGCGGACGTGGTGGCGATCGGCGGCAACCACGACAACGGCCCCGCGCTGGACGCGCTGCGCCCGTGGGCCGACGCCGCTGGCATCACCCTGCGTGGCGGGGTGCGGGAAAATCCTGACGAGCACGTCATCGACGGCACCACCGCCGGTGGCGAGCGGTGGCGGTTGGCCGCGTTGCCGTTCCTGTCCCAGCGGTACGCGGTGCGCGCGTTGGAGATGTACGAGCTGACCGCCGCGGAGACCAACCAGACGTACGCCGACCACCTGGGCCGGGTGCTGGGGCGACTGACCGAGGGTTTCACCGAACCGGACCGGGTGCACCTGGTCACCGCGCATCTGACGGTGACCGGCGCGGCCACCGGTGGCGGCGAGCGCGACGCGCACACGGTGTTGGGCTACGCCGTTCCGGCCACCGTCTTCCCGGCCACCGCGCACTACGTGGCGCTGGGTCACCTGCACCGGGCGCAGCGGGTCGCGGGCCCCTGCCCGGTGCGCTACAGCGGCAGTCCCCTCGCTGTCGACTTCGGTGAGCAGGAGAACATCCCCTCGGTGACGATTGTCGAGGTGACGGCCAGCACCGCCGCCCGGGTGCGGGAGGTGCCGGTGACGGCGGCGAGTGCGCTGCGGACGGTGCGGGGCACCCTGGCCCAGCTCGCCGAGATCGAGGCACCGGACGCGTGGCTGCGGGTGTACGTGCGGGAGCAACCCCGTGCCGGCCTGCGCGAGGAGGTCCAGGAGCTGCTCCCCCGTGCCCTGGAGATCCGGATCGACCCGGAGCTGTTGGCCGCGCCGGGCAGTGGCGCGCGCATCGCCCAGCGGTCGGGGCGTTCGCCCCGGGAGTTGTTCGCCGACTACCTGGACAGCCGGGGCCACGCCGACGAGGGTGTCCGGGAGCTCTTCGACGAGCTTTTCGAGGAGGTCGAGCACTGATGCGTCCGATGCGGTTGGACATGGCCGGGTTCACCGTCTTCCGGGACGAGACCACTGTCGACTTCACCGACGCCGACTTCTTCGCGCTGATCGGCCCGACCGGTTCGGGTAAGTCCACTGTGCTGGACGCGATCTGCTTCGCCCTCTACGGCATGGTGCCCCGCTGGGGTGGTGCCCGTGGGCTGGCGAACGCGCTCGCGCCGTCGGCGACCGAGGCGCGGGTGCGGTTGGTCTTCGAGTCCGGCGGTGCCCGGTACGTGGCGACCCGGGTGGTCCGCCGGGACGGCCGGGGCAACGTGAAGACCGCGAACGCCGGTTTGCAACTGATGCCGGCCGGCTTCGACGTGACCAAACTGGACACCGGTCTGAGCCCGGACGACCTCGGCGAGGTGGTGGCCGGCACCCCCGCCGAGATGGAGCAGGCGGTGCTGGAGGCGGTTGGGCTGCCGTACGAGCAGTTCACCAGTTGTGTGGTGCTGCCACAGGGGCAGTTCGCCGACTTCCTGCACGCCAAGCCGGCCACGCGGCAGCAGATCCTGGTCAACCTGCTGGGCCTCGGCGTCTATGAGGACGTGCAGAAGAAGGCGACGGCGCGCGCCGCGCAGGCGGAGGCCCGGCTGGAGGCGGTCGACCAGGTGCTCGCCGGGTTGACCGGCGTGGACGACGAGGCGTTGGCCGAGGCCGACGCCCGGGTTGACCGGATGGTCGAGCTGGCGGCCGCGGTGGCCGAGGCGGTGCCGGAGCTGACGGCGGCCCGGGTCACCGCACGGGAGGCCGCGGCGGCGCTGACCGCCCTGGACGGCGAGCTGACAGTGCTGACCGGGGTGCGCGCCCCGGGTGGGGTGACCGCTGTCGCTCGCGCGGTCGCCGCGGCGCGGGCCGACGCCGAGGCGGCGGCGACCGGGGTGTCGCTGGCCGAGGAGCGGGAGGAGAAGCTGCGCGGCGAGTTGGCCGGCGCCGGTGACGAGAGCGCGCTGCGACTGCTGCTGCGGGCGTACGACGACCGGGACCGGCTGTCCGGCGAGGCCGACACGGCCCGCGCGACGGTGCGCGCGGCGGACGAGGAGCACGCGGCGGCGGTGGCGGCCCTGGCCGACGCCCGCGCGGTCGCCGAGCGGGCCGACGCCGAACTGGAGGCGGCCTTCCGGGCGCACGAGGAGGCGAAGGCCACCGACCTGGCGGTGAGCCTGCGGGTGCACCTGCACGCCGGCGCGGCGTGCCCGGTGTGTGAGCAGCCGGTGGCCGAGGTGCCGGCGGTGCCAACCGATTCGGCGGTGGCGGCCGCGACGGCGGCGGGCAAGGCCGCGCGGGCCGCTTCCAAGGCCGCGCAGGCGACAGTGCAGCAGCGGGACACGGCGGCGCGGGAGCTGGAGCGGCAGCTGGTGCAGGCGCGGGCCCGGCAGGAGCAGGTGGAGGCCCGGCTGGCCGAGCTGGACGGGCAGCTCTCCGGCGCTGCCGAGCCGGCAGTGCTGCGGCGGGAGTTGGCCGAGCACGCCCGGTTGCGGCGCGCGCTGGAGGAGGCGGCGACCGCGGTCCGGGCCGGCCGCGAGACCGCTCGGCAGGCCCGGGCCGGGGTGGACGCCGCCGAGGATCGGTTGCGGGCGGCGTGGCGGGCCTTCGACACCGCTCGTGACGGGTTGGCCCGGTTCGGCCCGCCGGCGACCGACCGGGAGGACGTGGCGGCCGCGTGGGCGGCGCTGACCGACTGGGCGACGACCGAGGCGGACCGCCGCCGCGCTGACCGGGCCGTTCGGGCCGCCGCCGTGGCGGAGGCCGAGTCGGTGGCCGACGGCGTGCAGCGGGCCATCGCGGGCATCTTCGCCGCCGCCGACGTGCCGGTCGGGGACGACCCGGTGCACGCGGCGACGGTGGCTGTGGAGCGGGCCGACGCCGAGCGGCGGCGGTTGCACGAGCGCCGCGAGCAGGCCGGGACGTTGCGCGAGCAGCGGGCGGGCCACGAGCGGGAGGCGCAGGTGGCGCGCGCGCTCGCCGGGCACCTGCGGGCCAACAACTTCGAGCGGTGGTTGCTGGCCGAGGCGTTGGACCTGCTGGTCGACGGCGCGTCAGGGATCCTGCGGGAGCTCTCCTCCGGGCAGTACGAGCTGGTGCACGACAAGGGCGAGTTCGTGGTGGTCGACCACCACGACGCGGGGCTGCGTCGGGGCGTGCGCACCCTCTCCGGCGGTGAGACGTTCCAGGCGTCGCTGGCGTTGGCGTTGGCGCTCTCCGAGCAGTTGGCCGGAATGTCCACCACGGCGGCGAGCCTGGAGTCGATCGTCCTGGACGAGGGTTTCGGCACGCTCGACGCCGCCACCCTGGACACGGTGGCGGCGACCCTGGAAAACCTGGCGGCCCGGGGCGATCGGATGGTCGGGGTGGTCACCCACGTGCCGGCGTTGGCCGAGCGGATCCCGGTCCGCTTCGAGGTGCGCAAGGATGCCCGGTCCGCGCGCGTGGAGCGGACCGGCCGGTGAGTGACGCCGCGTTCTTCGTGGATTCGTGGGATCCGGCGTACGGGGCGTCGTTCGAGGCGTCCGCCGCCGGGCCGGCCGCGCCGAGCAGCGCCCAGGTCGACGCGGACGTGGAGTTGCCCGCCGTGGACTGGCGGGCCATCGGGGTACGCCCCGGGGTGCGGGCACCCGACGTGGTGTTGCTTGTCGACGGGGTTCGCCGCATCGACGCGAGCATCTGGACGGCCGAGACCGACGGTGGGTCGTTCCCCGGGTTGGCCGCCTCGTACGCGGCCGGGGTGGTCCGGTGCGACCTGGGCCGGGGTGCGGCGCAGTTGGCGGGCACGCGGGTGGGCCGGGGCCTGTTCACCGCGAGCCCGTCGGCGCAGGATGTGGTGGCGGGCGCGATCCGTTACCCGGTGCACCGGGTGGGTGGCACCGGTGAGCTGGCGAAGCTCCCGGCCGCCGTGCAGGGTCCGCTGACCGCGTTGGAGGTGGCGGTCTCCGACGCCGCCCGGGTCGACGGTGACCTGTTGGTGGTGGACGGCCCGTTGCGGAGTCGTCGGCAGTTGCCACGCACCCTGGGCTACATCAAGACGCAGCACAGCCAGTATCTCGATGCCCGGTTGACCGCTGTGGTGACCGGTCTGGCGTCGGGTGAGCGGTCCCCGGTGTTCCGGCTCGGCACCGCCTGGGGTGGTTGGTCGTGGTATTTGCGGCTGCCGGTGGCGGTCGGCGCCCCGTGGGCGGGCATCGTCCGGGTGGAGTGCTCCGCCGACCTGCCCGTCGAGGCGGCGATCGAGCTGGCCGACCTGTCGTTGGTCACCCTGCCGCGCTTCGCCTCCACCCCGTACAAGGACCCTCGCGCCCCGCAGAACCTGATCCCGATCGCCGGCCTGGAGCGCCGGCTGCGGGCCCTGCTCGGCGATTCCCGGCTGCTGCACCGCGCGTTGACCGCAGCGGCCCGCGCCGCCCGGTGAACGCGGATACTGGTTCCGGTGGGGCGTAAACGGGCTGGTGACCGGGTGGTCGAGCAGGTGGACACCGGGCTGGCGGAGCTCGTCCCGGATCCGGACCGGGCCGGCTCGTGGACGTTGCTGCTGGACGGGGCGCCGCAGTCGCACGTCGACCTGACCGACCCCACCCACCTGGAGTTCGAGTACGTGCGGCGGCTGGCCGCCGCAGTGGATCTGATCGCACCGGCCGGGGAGCCGCTGCGGGTGCTGCATCTGGGTGGCGGCGCCCTGACCCTGCCCCGGTACGTCTCCGCCACCCGGCCCGGGTCCACCCAGCGGGTGTCCGAGGTGGACGGTGCGCTGGTGGAGTTGGTCCGTCGGGCGTTGCCGTGGCCGTCCGACGCCCGGTTGCGGGTCCGGGTGGAGGACGCCCGGGCGGTGCTGACGTCCACCAGGGATGCCAGCTACGACGTGGTGGTCGCCGACGTGTTCGCCGGTGCGCGTACCCCGGCACACCTCACCTCGGTGGAGTACGCGGCCGAGGTGGCGCGGGTGCTCCGGCCGGCCGGCTGGTACCTGGCGAATCTGGCTGACGGCCCGCCGCTGCGGCACGCCCGGGGGCAGGTCGCCACTGTCCGTTCGGTGCTGCCGCAGGCCTGTCTGGTCGGGGACGCGGCGGTGTTGCGCGGGCGCCGGTACGGCAATCTGGTGCTGGTCGCCGGGCGGTCCACACCGCCGGTGCCGGAGCTGACCAGACGCGCTGCCGGCGACTGGTTCCCCGGCCGGGTGGTGGCCGGTGACGAGTTGGACCGCTTCGCCGGTGGTGCGCCTGTCGTGCGGGATGCCGACGCGACCGGCTCCGATCCGCCACCGCCGGGGCTGTTCTCGGTACGCCGCTGACCGTCCAATCACCGGCGGCGCGGAAATTTCTTCCCCGTTTGTTGATCCGCTGGGGTCGGCGCTGCGTACCACCGGGCGGCCCGCCTCGTGGGCCGGCGTTGGTCACGGACATCCCGGAGGTCTGCATGCACGCGGTGGCGGCCGGTTGGCATGGCGACGCGGTCCGCGCTGACTGGTTGTCGGCGCGACCCTCGTCACGGTCGACCTCGTCTGCCCGGGGGGTCGACGCGCGAGCGACGTCTCGCCAGAATGGTCCGGTGACGCCGCGACCGGCGCCCGGACGCCATCAGGCGACGTCAACCGAGGCGAGCCACTCCGACCAGTTGATCCGTCAGCTCTATGCCGAGCACGCCGGCCCGTTGCTGATGTTCGTCATGCGCCTCACCGGGGGGGACCGGCAGCGCGCGGAGGACATCGTCCAGGAGACGCTGCTGCGGGCCTGGCGCAACGCGCACCGGCTGGGCACGCAGGGGCAGGGCTCGTTGCGGCCGTGGTTGGTCACTGTGGCCCGCCGCATCGCCATTGACGAGCACCGCAGCCAGGAGGCCCGGCCGCCGGAGACGTACGACCGGGACCTCACCGCGTTCGCCGAGGCGGACAGCACCGACCGGGTGCTGCGCACCATGACGGTGGCGGACGCCCTGCGTACGCTCAGTCAGTCGCACCGGGAAATCCTGATCTCGACGTACTTTCGGGGGCGGACGGTGCCGGAGGCCGCCGAGGAGTTGGGTCTACCCCTCGGCACCGCCAAGTCGAGGGTCTACTACGCGCTGCGCGCGCTGCGCACGGCTCTGCAGGAGCGGGGGGTGACAGAATGAGCCGGCCGGACCACATGGACGTCGCGGCGTACGCGCTCGGTGTGCTCGACGAGCAGGACACTGAGCGGTTCGAGGAGCATCTCGCCACCTGCTGGGCCTGCGCGGCCGAGTTGGAGACGATGGTGCCGGTGGTGGGGCTGCTCTCCGACATCGACGGCGAGACGATGATGGCGTTGGAGCAGACGGCGACCGACCCGGCCCTGCTGGACCGGACGCTCGGCGCGGTCCGGGCTGACCGGCGGCGTACCCGGTTTCGTCAGATGCTCGCGACGGCCGCCGCGGTGGTGGTCTTCGGCGGTCTGACCGGGTACGGGTTCGTCAGCGTGGTCGGCAACGAGCAGCCGCCGGGGGTGCTGGCCGAGTCGACGCCGAGCGCACCCAACGATCCGCCGACGAACGGGCCGACGGCCGCGCCGAGCGGCCCGGGTGTGGGCGGCACCGAGGAGGAGGGCGACCAGGTCGAGGCGACCGACCCGACCACAGGTGTGCAGACCACCATGTTCCTGGTGACCAAGGACTACGGCACCCGGATCAATTTCATTCTGCGGAAGCTGCCCGGCCCGCGCATCTGCCGACTGGTGGTGGTGCGCAAGAACGCCAGCACCGAAGTCATCTCGACATGGTCGGTGCCGGAGAGTGGCTATGGCACCAACAACCGACCGCAGGGTCTCGAACTGAGTGCCACGACGTCGGCTCTGCCTGCCGACATCAAGCAGCTCCAGGTGCAGTCGGTGGATGCCAACGGCGTGGCGAGTCCGCTGGTCACCGTACCCATGTAAGCGCGTCTGCCGCATCGGCGCCGGTCATTGTCACAATGACCGGCGCCGATCTGTCGTTTCGGCTGGCCTCCCTCGCGGGGGCGTACGTATGGCGGCGGAAAACGGTTCAATCGGTTTACGTGAAATTGACCACTGTTACTACTTCAACCTTGACAGCCTGCCCGCCGTACCTATGGGTGAACTGTCAAGAATGAGGAGGGCACGTGGCACAGATGAAGCGGACCGTCATCGTCGCGAGCGCGATGGTCGCACTAACGGCCTGCGCTCCCGCGGGTTACGACGGGGCGAACTCGAGCGCGGCCGAGCCGGTCGCCGTCGCCGCGGCCGAGCCCACCGCGACGGTTGAACCTGAGGTCTCGGCATCCGCTGAGGCGCCGGCCGCCGACGCCCCGCCCGCGGACGTCGACCTGACCGAGAAGTTGGTCGGTAAGAGTGTCGCCCGGATGGGCAAGGTGGTCACCGACCAGGACGGCTGGATCCTGTACCGCTTCGACAAGGACACCGCCGACCCGCCGTCGTCGAACTGTGTCGACAAGTGCGCCGAGGTGTGGCCTCCGGCACTGACCGACGGCAACCCGGAGCTCACCGGCGTCTCCGACGACAAGGTCGGCAGCGTGACCCGGCAGGACGGCACCCGTCAGCTCACCGTCGGTGGCTGGCCGGTCTACCGCTACATCGGCGACAAGAAGCCCGGCCAGTGGAAGGGCCAGGCTGTCGGTGGCACCTGGTTCGTGGTCCAGCCGGACGGCAAGAAGAACCTGAGCTGCCTGCCCAAGGGCACCCCGAAGGCTGTCGCACCGCCGACGGACAGCGGCTCGAACGACGCTGCGGGCTCGGGCTACTCGTACTGAGCCTGATCGCACACGAGGGCACGGTGGTCGGTCGTCGCCGGGGAGGGCGCGACCGGCCACCGTCGTGTCCGGGGTAAGTTCAGGCCCGCTCCCACGGGCTCGGCACCGGGAAGTACGTCTCCAAGAACGGGATGAGCAGCGCCAACTGCGCGTCGAGGTCATCCTCGACGGAGAACGCGTCGTTCAGACAGAACACCTGCCGATCCCGACGGGCGAGCAGGTGCGCCAACCGGGCAGGTGTGTCCGGGTGGGACAACTCGGCGATGGTGTACCGCAGGTTCCCCGGTGCCGCGCGACCAGTGTGGAACGCGTAGTAGTGGTGCAGCGACGAGGCGACCGACAGGTCGTCCATGCTGCGGAACTGACTCGCCGCGGTCCGCAGGTACTGCTGCGGGAACGTCTGCTCGATCTCCTGGAGCACGCTTCGCCGCAGCGCGTGCGGCATGTGTTTCATCTTCTGGGTCAGCACCGTGCCGAACCGCTCCGCGATCAACGCCCGGTTGTTCTTTCCGGCCGCCGACGACGGGATGTCCCCGGCGGTGGGTGGGCCCGGCGGCACCAGCGCCGGCGAGGGGAAGAACCGGGAGATGCCGTTGGCCAGGAAGAAGTCCTGGGGCAGCACCTCGGTGCCGAGGAAGACGTCGTCGTTGAAGTACAGGAAGTGCTCGGAGAGCCCGTCGATGTGGTGCAGTTGACTCTCGATGGCGTGCGAGTTGTACGTCGGCAGCACTGTCGGGTCGGTGAAGATTTCCCGATGGCTGACCACCCGCAGCCCGGTGGCGGACGGGTCCAGCCAGGTCGGCACCTGGTCGTCGGTCACCACGTAGACGTGGCGCACCCAGGGCGCGAACATGTGCAGCGACCGGAGGGAGTAGCGCAGCTCGTCGCGGCTGAGGAAGCGGGCCGCGCTCGCCGCCTCCGCGTGGTATGGCACCCCGGCCACCTCGGCCCGGCGGCGTAGCCAGGCCGGGTCGGTACCGTCGACCCAGGTGTAAACCACGTCGACCGGGAACGGCACGTCGTCGGGGCGCGGCGCGGCGAACTCCGCACGGGTCCAGGCGGTCGCGGGGGCGGCAGCGGGCGCCAGGCCGGTGAACCGCGACTCCGGTACGAGGACCAGCGGCGCCGCCACCGTCACCTGTTCGGCGACGGCGTTGGGCCGGGGCGCGACGAGCGTGTCACCCTCCCGGGTCCAGAACTCGACGTCGCACCCGTACGCCTGGCCCAGCACCAGCCGCCGCTGGGGGTCCGTCCAGTACCAGGTCAGCCGCAACACCGGGGCGTCGGCCAGCCGGTCCCAGGTCTTCGGTTCGAAGCCGGCGGCCGGCTGCCCGGTGCCGTCCGGCACGCAGACGTAGCCGGGGATCCGACCGCAGGCGGCGGCGAGTGCGGTGTACGCCGACGCGCGGTGCTCGGCGTCGACGGCGACCACCGACGAGCGGTGGGTTTCGCCGCGTACCCGGAAGTGGGGTACGCCGGCCTCGTCGAGCGCCGCCGTCACCGTGGTGAGGTTGTCCAGCCGCGCCATCAGAGGGGTGACCGTCGCCCCGATCCGGGCCACCCGAGGTCCCCGGTCGGCGGTGACGACCACCCGGTCCGCCCCGGCCAGCAACTCGGGCTGGCGGCGGGCCAGCCGCTCGCCCCGGCGCTCGGAGAGGTTGCCGTCGCGCGCGGCCCGGGCGACCCACTGCTTCAGCTGGTGCCGGGCCCGGGGGCTCACCTTCGTCGCGATGGCACGCCGGGTCTGCGGGCTGAGCACCCGGCGGTACACCTCCACGAACCCGGTGGGTTCGGCCAGCGCCCGGGGTGGCTCCCCGTGCGGGGGCGTCGGGCCGGTCACTGCTGCGGGCCCGGCAGCGCCGCGACGGCGGCGGCCACCCGTTGGGAGTTGTTGCGGTCCTGTACGGCGAAGAAGTCGGCCGCCCGACGCGAGTACTTCTCCTCGCGGACACACCCGTTCTCCAGGTAGCGGACGATCGCGGTCACCGTCTCCTCCGCTGTCGCACAGACCGGGCCGAACCCGTGCTCATCGTGTTCGAAGTAGCCCTTGCGGTAGCCCCCGATGGAGAAGTACTCCTCCTTGTCGAAGTGGGCGTAGATCAACGGAGTGCCGAGGTAGGCGACGTCGAAGGCCGTTGACGAATAGTCGGTGATGAAGAGGTCACACTGCCGCAAGGCGTCCTGCACGCTGCGCTGCGTCTGGTCCACTACCGAGAACGAGGGGTCCGCCGGCACCATCGCCGTCGACACGTTCCGCATCTCGTAGTGCGGAAGGAACTCCAGTGTGTACCCGTGGCGCCGCAGGCTGAGCTTCAACTCCTCGCTACCGAACAGCTCGCTCAGGAACCGGGCGTACCCGGACGTGTCGAACGGGAACCTGGGGCGCAGCGCAGGGTTGTACGACGGACTGACCAGGTAGCTGCGCCAGGTGGGCATCAGCAGAATCCGCCGGCCACCCCGGTCCGGGACCAGTGCGTCAAAACGCGGGAAACCCAACCGCTGGGCCGCATCGCCGTAGTCGAACTGCTTCGACACGTACTCGGCCTCCTGACCGGCCGCAGCGACGAACAGGTCGACCCCGGTCTTGGCCCGGTGCAACCCGCCGCTGACGTCCTTGTCCGTGACGCCGTGCTGCAGGAAGACGCGGGCCGGGGCGATCCGCCAGTTGAGGTGCTTGAGATACGCCCCCCGCTCCCAGCTGGACGGAAGCATGTAGGAGTCGATGTCGTAGGAGTTGATCAATTTGGTGGCGTGCAGCATGAGGAACTTGTGCCGGAACGAGTCGTACGTGACGACATTGCCGAGCCCACGCAGCCGCTCCCGGTCCGGGCTGTCGCTGGCTATCACGTAGTAGGCATTCCGCCTGCGTTCGACCTTGCGAAGGTGCCGGAACAGGTGCCAGGAGTTGTCCTGTGCGGTGTCCTTACGCTCCCCGACGAGCCAGATGTCGCGCCCGCGCATCAGCGGCTCGGTGATCAGACGCAGCAGACGCTGCTTCCAGAAGGGTCGGCGGGACACGACGTGTCGAAGGTCCTTGCGCACCAGCATCCGCCGCCACCGGCGTCGGCCTGCGGTGCCACCGGCCCGCTGTACCAGCAGAGTCGCGTTCTCCCGCCCGGCGAAGCCCGGCAGGATCCGGGTGTCCCCGGCGAGCTTCATCCCCGCGTCACGCAGGAAGGCTGCGGAGATCAGACACTGCCGGGAGGCCTGGCCCGTCTCGGTCAGGAAGACGAGCCGCAGCAGGTGGCTGCCGGTGCGCATCTGCGCGACGGGTACCTCGGCCACGAACCCGGACCACTCCCGGCTGTCGTCGGCGGACTTCAGATCGCTGCGCCGCTCGAGCGTGGCGGGCACCGTCAGCTTGCTGCCCCGCAACCGCAGCCCGAGGGGCGTACGGATCGGTCGGTGCATGGGCAGGCCGTTGATCTGCACGTGCCCGGACAGCTTGAGGGCGTCACCGGACTCGGTCAGCCGCGCCTGCTCCAACCGCACCGAGACCGCGCTCACCTTGGTCAACGGAAGCAGAGCCGGGGTGACCGGGTAGTCGAGGTGCAGCTCGCCACCGCAGGCGACGACGCCCTGCACCCGCTCCCATGGGCGCGCGAACAGGTCGAAGTCATACGTCTTGAAGGCGAGGTAGGCCACCCGGTGCCGGGTGTCAGCGCTCCACCGGGCAATGAAGGCCGGATCAACGTCCTGGTAGATCTGCGTGCACTTCTCGAATATCCGCCACAGCGCAGCGTCGTCGAACAGGGTGTGCGCCCGCATCGCAAAACCCTGGTAGCTGCGCACCAGGAAGCGTTCCAGCACCTCGCGGCGGAAGACGTCCAGCTCGGGCCTGAGACCGGCGAGGGTTTCGCAGAGTTCCAGGTGGTCCCAGTAGTTCTGTTCCCGGAGGAACAGGTTGTCCATGATGGAGGTGCCGGTATCCCGCCGGCGGTACTGGTAGACCACCGTGTCGACCAGCGCGATGCCCTCGGCCTTGAGCAGCATCGGGATGGCCAGGAACGCGTCCTCGAAGTGGACACCCTCGCGGAACCGCAGGCCGTGCCGGCGCAGTTGGGCGAGGTCGTACAGCTTGTGGCACGGGCCGGCGTCGAAGATCAGATCCGGTGCGTCGACGACGGACTCCAGCAGCCTGTCGCCCTTGCCGAACGGCTTCTTCCACAGGAACGCGGTCGGCTTCGGGAAGGTGTCCATGTCGCCGATGGCGATGCTCGCCCGGTGGGTCACGATCGCCTTGAGCAGCACCTCGATGGCGCGTGGCGGCAGCAGGTCGTCGGAGTCGACGAACGCCACGTACGGCGTGTCGGCCAGGTCGAGCGCCAGGTTGCGGGCCGCCCCCGGCCCGCTGTTGGGCTGTTGCAGGGCTGTCACGTTCGGGTGCTCGGCGGCGAACTGCTTGGCCAGCAGGTCGGAGCCGTCGGTGCTGCCGTCGTCGACAAGCATGACGTGGCACTGGCCGAAGACGGTCTGCGCGGCGATCGACGTGAGCGTCTCGGGCAGGTAGTCCACCACGTTGTAGACCGGAACGATGATCGTGACCTGCGGGGCGGGGTCTACCACTCTGGGCTCCAGTGGAGAGGGTGCGGAAACGCGGGGGGAACATCGGCGCGCCGGCCCAGGGCCGGGTTCACTCGTCGCGCCCGAGCAGGACGGCCTTGAAGTCGGTGACCGTGTTGAGCATGTTGTTGGGCATGGTGGGCGCGTCGACCGGGGCGCTCCGACGGGCATCCACCACCGGGCGGTACGAGCGCCGCCACAGCTCCCCGGCGCCCACGTTCCGCCGCTCCGCCACCACGTCGTCCGGCAGCTCGAACGGGGCGGGGAAGGGCAGGTAGCGCGGCAGGAAGTCGGCCAGCATCCGCTCCTGCTCGGCGAACGACCGAGGGTCGGAGTCGGTGTCGTTGAGGCAGAACACGTCGCGGTGCCGGCGGGCCAGCAGCTCGGCCAGCCGGGCGGGGGTCGAGGGGTGACCCAGGTCGGCGTACTCGTACTCGATGTCGCCGGGGACGGCCTGCGCGGTCAGGAACGCCCAGTACTGGTGCAGCGACGACGGGATGGACAGGTCGCCGTGGTGCCGGAACCGGTGCCGCGCGGTGGCGGTCACCTCGTCGGGCAGCATGCCCTCGATCTGCTGCATGATGCTGCGGCGCAGCGCGAACGGAGTGTGCTTCATCTTCTGCGTGATGGTCACGCCGAACTGCCGCTGGATGTGCCGACGGTTGTTCTTTCCGGCGGCTTTCACCGGCGGGTCCTCCGGCTTGGCCTCGCCCAGGCCGAACTGGGCCGGCGAGGGGAAGAACTTCGCGATCCCGTTGGCGTGGAAGAAGTGGTTCGGCAGCAGCGGGCGACCGAGGAACACGTCGTCGTTGAGGTAGAGGAAGTGCTCGGCCAGGCCGTCGATGCGGTGCAGCCGGGACTCGATGGCGTGCGAGTTGTACGACGACCGGCCGCCGAGGTCGGCGAAAAGCTCGGCGTGCGAGATGATTGTGATCATCGGATGGCTCGGGTCGAGCCAGCTCGGCAGTTGGCTGTCGGTGATCAGGAAGATCCGCCGCAGCCAGGGCGCGAAGCTGTGCAGCGACCGCAACGAATACCGCAGCTCGTCGCGGTTGTGGTAGCGCGACGAGTTCGCAGCGACCGCGTGCAGCGGGCCGTCCGGAGCGCCGAGCGCCAGCGACTTCCGCTTCAGCCACTGCGGGTCGGAGCCGTCCACCCAGGTGTAGACGGCGTCGATCGGGAAGCCGACCCGGTCCGGCGCCCGGACGGCCAGGTCGCGGCGGGTGCCGTAGGTGTGGTCGTCGGCCTCGGGCACGAAGTGGCTCATCAGCGCCGCTGCCACCCGGACCGGCTGGGCCCGGGCGGGCGCCTCGTCGACGACCCCGTTGCGCCGGGGAGCGCGGACCATGTCTCCGTGCCGGCTCCAGAACTCGATCTCGCAGGCGAACTGGGCGCCGAGGACCACACCGGCGCGGGCGTCGGTCACCGGAAAGCAGACCTGGATCACCTCGGTCGGGGCGGCGTCCGGTTGGTCCCGACGGGGCTGGACCTGCACCACCCGGACGTCCGCGCCCGACAGTGCGGGCGCCGAGCGGATCAGGCGTTGCACCGCCGGCCGGTGGTCGTCGAGGACCGCGACGGTGCTGCGCAGGTGGTCGTCGTTACGGATGCAGTGATATTCGATGCCGGCGGCGTGCAGCGCGGTGGTGACGGCGGTGAGATTGCGGTGCCACTGCTCCAGCGGGGTCGCCGTGGCGACGACCTCGGCCCGGGTCCGAACGCCACCGTCGGTCACGGCCACCCGGGTGCCGAGGGGATGCACTGTGTCGCCGCCGCGCGGCCGGGAGAGCGTCTGCACCAGGCCGATCCGCCGGTGCGCGGGCAGCAGACCCAGCAGCCGCCGCCGCGCCGACGACGGTAGGAGTCGATAGACCTTCAGAGCGATCATGCGCGGGCCCGTCCGCTCGGAACGGCCGCCTCGTCAACACGCACCCGTCAGCCCTGCGGACGGGTAGCGGGGTGACATCCCACTCGCGATGATTCGACACACACTCGCGCAGCCATCACTGCATGCCCTTCCACAGATCCCCCGTTGGCACTGCGTGGCGATCCGGCGTCGGCCGCGCGCCGCCTGGTGGCGGCTGTCGGCGGACACCGGTCTCCGGGCCGGACCGCGTTCTCCCGCGAGCGGGAAGGTCGCTGGCCGCCGCAGGTGGCCCGGGGCAGTGCGTTTACCTGCAGGCCATCAAACAACCACATGATCGATACCTGGCCCACCGCCAAAAATGGCATAAGGGCGGTATGCGCCTATTCGCCAAAATAATTCTGGCCATTCGGGTGGTCCAACGACACCGGGACGGCCGGTCGAACGTACCCCCGCGAAGCTCCTCAACCCCGGGCGGGACCGGTACGGCGGTCGTCAACCCCAGCGTGACCTGGCAGAGTAGCGGGGTGACCGAGACCGGACCCGCCGCCACCAGGGTGCTGCACCCACCGGTCGGCTACCGGCTGGCCGCGTCGGTCCGCGCTCTCACCTTCAGCCCGTACGACCCGTGCGCCCGGGTGGCCGCCGGCACCTTCTGGTGGGCCACCCGCACCCCGGACGGGCCGGCGACGCTCGCGCTGCGGCCGACCGGCGGCGAGTTGCTCGCAGAGGGGTACGGGCCTGGCGCCGAGCACGTCCTCGCCCGCGCCGACGCAATCGCCGGGCTGCGCGACGACCTCACCGGCTTCACCGAACTGGCCGCGGCGCACCCGCTGGTCGCCCGGCTGGCCCGGGAGCACCGAGGGCTACGGATGCCCGCCACCGGGCAGGTCTTCCCCCGGCTGCTGCGCGCGGTCTTCGAGCAGAAGGTCACCGGCAAGGAGGCCTACCGGGCGTACTCGGCGATGGTGCGGCACTTCCGGGAGCCGGCTCCCGGCCCGCTACAGCCGCTGCTCCTGCCGCCCGAGGCCGCCGCGGTGGCCGCCACGCCGTACTGGGTGTTCCACCCGTTCGGGGTGGAACAGCGCCGGGCCGACACGCTCCGCCGCGCCGCGGCGCTCGCCGACCGCCTGGAACGCAGCACCGACGCCACCGACGCCACCCGCCGGCTGACCGCGATCCCCGGCATCGGGCCGTGGACGGCCGCCGAGGTGGTCCGGATCGCGTACGGCGACCCGGACGCGGTCAGCGTCGGCGACTACCACATCCCGAACACGGTGGCCTGGGCGCTCGCCGGCGAGCCGAGGGGCGACGACGCCCGGATGATGGCCCTGCTGGAGCCGTTCCGAGGTCACCGGGGCCGGGTGTGTCTGCTCCTGGAGGCGGCCGGCATCCGGGCACCGAAGTACGGCCCACGCGCCCCGATCCGATCGTTCGCCAGGTTCTGAGTCTCTCCGACGCCACGTCGGCCGCCTCTCGGTCACCCCTGTTCGCAGCGACGCCTGAGCCCGTCGGCCTCCATCCGCACGTAGCGGCGGAACAGCCCGCCGTACAGCCAACCGATCAGGCCGGCCAGCGGACCGGACTGGTCGATGACCAGCTCGACGCGGGTACGTCCGTCGGACAGCGGCAGCAGCCGGTGCTCCCCCGTGGTCCGCACCCCCGGCGCGTCGGAGACCCAGACGAACTCCCGGCGCTCGGTCAGCTCGGTGACCCGCCACACCGCCGGGCGCAGCTTCGGCTGGGTCAGTCGGGCGGTCGCGCCGACGGCGAGTGGCCCCGGCTCCCCCCGTTCGGCCCGGGTCACCGAGTCCGTCCATTCGGGCCAGCGCGGCACGTCGACCAGCACCGCCCAGACCTGTTCGGCGTCCGCGGCGATCTCGGTACCGGCTACGAACCGCATGGTGTCCCCTCCCCGGCGGCGCCGCTCGGCACCGCGCCGGATGCAGACGAGGCCGCCGGAAGGATTGTGACACCGACGCTCAATCCCGTCCGGCCCTCCTCAGTGGAGGCAGCTCCGGCCGGGCACCCCGTCGTTCCTGGTCACACCTCCCGCGGCCGCCGCGCGGATCACGCGGCCTCGTGCAGGTCGGCCAGGGTGAGCGGGGTACGCCGCCGCAGCAGCTCCTCCAGCTCCGGCACCGAACCGACCTCGCCGAGCACGTTCCGGCCGCCGCCGAACCTCTCCGGGTAACGGCGGGTCAGCCGGAAGCGGTAGCGGCCCCGGATCAGCTCGACGCTCACCCGCCACCGCCCGCAGCAGTCACAGACCCACTCGGACACCTCGCGAAAGTAGCTCTGACCTGGGGTTATTCGATTCGCCCGGTCGGGACGAGCGACGCAATAGGCGGACACGCCGCCCTGGCGTCGGCGGTGATCTGCCTCACGACTGTCGGCACCGTCTGATTGACTGGGCGACGTGGACCTGCCGATCAACCCGCCGGTCGAGCCGATGCTGGCCAAGAGCGTTTCCAAACTGCCCACCACGCCCGGGCTGACCTACGAGCCGAAGTGGGACGGGTTCCGGTGCATCGTGTTCCGCGACGGCGACGAGGTCGAGTTGGCCAGCCGGGGCGGCAAGTCGATGACCCGCTACTTCCCCGAGGTGGTCGAGCAGGCCCGTCGGCAGCTGCCGGAGCGGTGTGCTGTCGACGGTGAATTGATCGTGATTCGGCGCGACGGGCCGAGCGGCCAGCCCCGGCTGGATTTCGAGCTGCTGGCCCAGCGCGTCCACCCGGCCGCGTCCCGGGTGAAGATGCTGGCCGAGACCACCCCGGCCGACTTCGTCGCGTTCGACCTGCTGGCGATCGGTGACGAGGCGCTGCTCGACCAGCCCTACCCGCGCCGCCGGGAGCGGCTGGTCGAGGCGCTGGCCGGGGTGCGCCCGCCGGTGCACGTCACCCAGGTCACCACCGATCCGGACACCGCGCGTCGCTGGTTCGACGTGTTCGAGGGCGCCGGGCTGGACGGTCTGATCGTCAAGCCGGCCGACCTGCCGTACGAGCCGGGCAAGCGACTGATGTTCAAGGTCAAGCACGCCCGCACCGCGGACGCGGTGGTGGCCGGCTTCCGCTGGCACAAGTCCGGCCCGGTGGTGGGCTCGCTGCTGCTCGGCCTCTACGACGACGCCGGGGTCCTGCACCACGTGGGCGTGAGCGCGTCGTTCAGCATGGCCCGTCGCGCCGAGTTGCTCGACGAGTTGGCGCCCTATCGGGACGTCGGCGGCGAGCACCCGTGGGTGCACGGCGACCACGAGCGCGGCCAACGCATCCCGGGCGGGGTCAGCCGGTGGACCGGCACGAAGAACCTGGAGTGGGAGCCGGTGCGCCCGGAGCTGGTGGTCGAGGTGGGCTACGACGCGATGGAGGGCGAACGGTTCCGGCACACCGCCCAGTTCGTTCGGTGGCGCCCGGACCGCGACCCCCGGTCCTGCCGCTACGACCAGCTCGACCGGCCGATCCGCTTCGACGTGGACCAGGTGCTACGTGGCGACCCGACGGCCACCGTGGACCGAGCCGCCACCGGCTCGGCGTAGCCTGGCCGTCGACCCGATCCCGGAGGACCACGTGACCCGCACCGCCGACCAGCCTCGGATGGCGACCAGCCGCCGGGTCCGTCGCACTCTGGCCGCCTTCGGCGTCGCCGCGCTGCTCACCGCCGGCTGCACGCTGCCGGCGTTCGCGCCGCGCACCGAGGTGGAGGGCGCGGCCGCCCCGACCGGCAGCGCGCCGACCTGGCGGCCCTGCCCGGAGGTGGCCGACGAACTGGTCGGGCGGAGCGCACCGAACATGCGCTACGAGTGCACCCGGATCGCGGTGCCCCGTGACTGGGGCACCGGCGGCGGCGCGAGCGCCGGTCCGGGCGCCGGGCAGACCTTCGAGATCGCCCTGCTGCGCGCCCGGTCCACCAAGCAGCGCGACCGGGTGGGCTCGTTGGTGATCAACCCGGGCGGCCCGGGCGGCTCCGGCGTCGACACCGCCGTCTACCTGTCCTTCGGTCCCCAGTTCGGCGGGCTGCCCGCGTCGATCACCGAGCGCTTCGACATCGTCGGCTTCGACCCGCGCGGGGTCTCCCGGTCCAGCCCGGTGAAGTGCATCTCCGACGCCGACCTGGACGCCAGCTTCGGCTTCGACCCCGACCCGGCGAGCCAGTCGTCGTTCGACGGGTTCGTCGGCCTGAGCCAGCGGATCGGGCGCGGCTGCGGCGACCGTTACGGCGACCAGTTGCCGCTGTACGGCACCGAGCAGGCCGCCCGCGACATGGACGCGGTACGCGCCGCCGTGGGCGACGACAAGCTCACCTACCTGGGCTACTCGTACGGCACCCTGCTCGGCGCCACCTACGCCCAGCTCTACCCGCAGCGGGTGCGGGCGCTGGTGCTCGACGGCGCTGTCGACCCGCAGCAGCGGCTGGTCGAGGGCTCGGAGAGCCAGGCCCGCGGCTTCGAACGGGCCTTCACCAACTTCACCCGCTGGTGCGCGGCGAACGCCGGCCGCTGCCCGATCGCCCCGGACGCCCGCGCCGCGGTCACCTCGGCCATCGACAAGGCCAAGGTCTCTCCGGTACGCGGCGCGGACGGGCGGGAGGCCACCGCCGGCTGGGTGTTCTACGCCGTCATCTCCTCGCTCTACACCGAATCCGGCTGGCAGGAGCTGGCCCAGGCGATCGACAAGCTGGCCGAGGGCGACCCGAAGGACGTGTTCCGACTCGCCGACGCGTACGCCGGCCGGGAGGACGACGGGCACTACTCGAACCTGTTCGACGCCAACCTGGCCATCAACTGCGCCGACGAGACGGAGAAGCCGAGCCGGGCGCAGATCCGGCAGTTGCAGTCCGAGTGGCGCGGAAAATATCCACTGTTCGGGCCGGCGTTGGCGGTCGGCATGTTGAGCTGCGTCGAGTGGCCGGGCGGTCGTGACCCGTACCCGACCGGGAAGGCGAACGGCGCGCCGCCGATCCTGGTGGTCGGCACCACCGGCGACCCCGCGACGCCGTACGAGCAGACCCCACGGCTCGCGTCGATGCTGGGTGTCGGTCGGGTGCTCACCTGGGAGGGCGAGGGGCACACCGCCTACCCGCAGACGTCCTGCATCACCGCCGCCGTCGACGCGTACCTGCTCGACCTGACCGTGCCATCGGAGGGGAAGCGCTGCCCGGCCCGCTGACCGGCTGGGTCGGCGGCAGTGGGGGCAGATCGATCCCCTGCCGGGTGGCCAACTCCTCCAGCAGCGCCCGCATCCGGCGCACGTCGGCCTTGAGCTGCTCCTGCTCCTCATGCTCGAAGGCGTCGTCGTCGACGATGAGCCGGCTCGCGAAGTGCGCGGTGATCAGCGGGATGACCAGCAGCACCATGGTCGAGATGAGCAGCGCGGCGAGTGTGCGGCCCGCCCAGGTGGTCGGCGAGATGTCGCCGTACCCGACGGTGGAGGCGGTCACCACCGCCCACCAGACGGCGTCGGCCGGGCTGCGCTGCTCGACCTCCCCATAGATGATCCCGGCCACTACGATCATCAACAGGTACGAGGTGATCAGCGTGCGGGGCGAGTTCGCGAACCACACCAACGCCCGGTACACCCAACGGAACGGCAGTAGCACTAGCTCCATGCCGCCCCATGCTGCCCGTCGCCCGCAACCGGCACAGGCCCATTCGCCGGTTTCGCTGTGCCAGGATCGCCGGCATGACCGACGTGATCTACCGGGAGGCGGTCCGGGCTGACCTGCCCGCCGTCATCGCCCTGCTCGCCGACGACGTCCTGGGCAAGGCACGCGACTTCACCGAGGTCGACGAGGCGTACGAGAGGGCGTTCGCGGCCATCGACGCGGACCCCCGCAACCAGCTGATCGTGGCCGAGCAGGCCGGCGAACTGGTGGGCTGCCTGCAGATCACCTACATCCCGGGCCTGGGTCGGCACGGCAGTGAGCGGTCGCTGATCGAGTCGGTCCGGGTCCGCTCCGACAGGCGCGGCCAGGGGCTGGGCCGGGACCTGATGACCTGGGCGGTCGACCAGGCCCGGCAGCGTGGCTGCGCGCTGGTGCAGCTCACCACGGACAAGACCCGCGAGGACGCGCACCGCTTCTACCTGGGCCTCGGCTTCGTGGCCAGTCACGAAGGCATGAAGCTCGCGCTCTGACCGGGCGGCCCGATCCGATGATCGGTGAGCGCGAGGGCGGTGAGCGGAGCCGATCGCGGTCAGCCGGCTGACGCTGCGTCTCCGGCGGGGTCGCCCCCACGTGGTCAGACGCTGTGGAGCTGATGCCACAAACGAATCACCGCCCGATCCGTTCACGACATCAGCTCCATATCAGGCGCACACTGGCCACCCGGGCGAGCTGACGCGCGGACGAGCGCCGCACAGCAGGGGTCCGGCGAGCGGCACCCCCAGCGTGGCCAGCCGCCCAGCACCGGCCAGCCCGCCCGGCAGAGCCAGCCGCCAGCTGCCCGGCAAACGGCCAGCCTTCCGGGCAGCCGTCAGCCGTCGACCAGGCGACCGTCGCGCAGGACGAGGACCCGGTCGGCGAGGTCGATCAGGGCCGGGTCGTGGGTGGCCACCAGGGCCGTCATGCCACGGGCGTGCACCACCGCGCGCAGCAGGTCCATGATGGACCGGCCGGTCTCCGAGTCGAGCTGGCCGGTGGGCTCGTCGGCGATGAGCAGGTCCGGCTCGTTGGCCAACGCACGGGCCACAGCGACCCGCTGCTGCTGGCCGCCGGACAGCTCGTACGGACGCTGGGCGGCGTGCCCGCCCAGGCCGACCAGTTCCAGTAGCACCGCGACTCGTTCCTCCCGCTCCGCGGCCGGCACCTGCGCCAGCCGCAACGGCACCCCCACGTTCTCGGCGGCGGAGAGGATCGGCACCAGCCCGAAGGTCTGGAACACGAACCCGACAGTGCGCCGGCGCAGCCGCAGCAGCTCCGCCTCCCCCGCCGAGGTCACGTCGTGCCCGGCCACCACCACCTGACCGCTGTCCGGCCGGTCCAGCCCGCCGATCAGGTTCAGCAGCGTGGTCTTGCCAGCCCCGGACCGGCCTCGGATGGCGACCAGCTCGCCCCGGTTGGCGGTGAACGACACGTCCCGCACCGCGTGCACGGCGTGCTCACCCCGGCCGAAGGTCCGGCTGACCCCACTGACCCGGACCACCTCGTCGGGGCGCACCGCGGACGCACCGCCGAACCCGGCCGCGCCGGTCACCGCCATGTCCTGCCGGCTCATGCCCGCGCCCCCCGCTCGTCCGAGGCCCAGTCGCCGGGCCGTACCTGCACATGGTCCGGTTCCAGGTCGAGCCGGACCCGCTCCTTCAGCGAGAGCGCGTCGACGAACGCAGCCGGCAGCTGCATCCGACCGTTGCGGTCCAGCACCGCGTACTCCTCGCTGACCAGCTCGGTGTTGCCCTCCGCGTCGATCCGCGCGGTCCGGCGTACCTCGGAGGCGGTCCGGCCGTCACGGATCGCGACGGTCCGGCGGACCTGCGTGGCCACGGCGTGGTCGTGGGTGACGACCACGATGGTGACGCCCAGTTCCGCGTTGATGGTGCGCAGCGCCGCGAAGACCTCCGCGCCGGTCGCCTCGTCCAGCTCACCGGTCGGCTCGTCGGCGAAGAGCACCTCCGGGTCGTTGGCCACCGCCACCGCCACCGCGACCCGCTGCTGTTCGCCACCGCTGAGCTGCCCGGGCCGCCGGTCGGCGCAGTAGCCCACACCGACCAGGTCGAGCAGTTCCCGGGCCCGCTCCCGGCGGGCCTTGCGGCTGCGTCTGCCGGCCAACTGCATCGGCAGCTCGACGTTCTCCAGCGCGTTGAGGTACGGCAGCAGGTTGCGGCCGGTCTGCTGCCAGACGAACCCGACCAGCTGCCGCCGGTAGCTCAGCCGTCGCTTGGCGGAGAGCGAGAGCAGGTCGTAGTCGGCCACCCGGGCGATGCCGGCGGTCGGGGTGTCCAGGCCGGAGAGGATGTTGAGCAGGGTCGACTTGCCCGAACCGGAGGCACCGACGATCGCCACCAGCTCGCCCCGGTCGATGACCAGGTCGAGCCCCTGCAGGGCGACCACCTCGACCCCCTCGGTCTTGAAGATGCGCACCAGGCCGTCGCAGACGATGTGCCCTCGTAGCCGGTCCTGCCCGCCGGCCCGCTCGGCGGCGCGTTGCGCGGCCCGCTGTTGCAGGGCTGCCAGGTCGGGCACCAGTGGAGTCTGGGCGGTAGCGGTCATCTCAGCTCTCCTCTCCGAGCCGAAGCACCTCTCCGAGGCGCAACCGGCGGTTGTTCAGGGCCTCGACGGCGACCGCGAAGCCGAGGGCGATCGCCCCGAGCGCGAGCACAGCGGCGACCAGGCTGGGCTCGAAAGCCACCCGGACCGGCACACCACTGGTGAACGCGGACAGGCCGAGCACCGGGTTGAGCAGCAGGGGCAGCAGCGCACCGACCAGCGCGCCGGTCAGCACCGACACCGCTACCAGCGGGGTCAACTCGACAAGCAGCAGCCCACGCCACTGCCGGCGGGACAGGCCGAGGGTGCGCAGCCGGGACAGCACCTGGCCCCGGGCCCGTGCGCCGGCCAGCACTGTGAACGCGATGGCCAACAGCCCGAGCACGGTGCCGCCGACGGCCCCGGCCACGAACCCGAAGGCCAGCACCCCGTTCGCCCCGCCCTCGCCAAGATCCCGGCGGACGTCCGCCCGGGTGTCGACGGTGACCCCGAGCGGCCGTTCCCGACCGGTGATCGTGCCGTTCCGCTGGTAGCGGGCCTGGCCCTGGTCGCCGGCGACGCGCAGCGCCTCGGCGTCCAGCGAGTCCCCGGCGATCAGCAGGCTGGTCGGCACCGGGATGGTGGTACGCGTCGGCAGGGCCTGCCAGGGCAGGATCACGAACCGGCTGGCGTTCGCCGCCAGCAGCGGGAAACCGTCCTGGGTTCCGGCCACCCGGAACTCGTACCGCTGGCCCTGCACCGAGATGAAGGCGGAGTCGTCCAGCCCGGCCTTGGCCAGGTCGGCGGCGACCGCCGGTGAGACGATCGCCGGCAGCGGACCCGGGCCGGGCCTGGCGGTGCGCAGCGCCGCCGGAACCGGGAGGTCCACCTGCGACTCGCGGGCGACGGTGTCCAACCCTGAGCCGTCGACGAGCAGCACGTCCGTCTGCTCGATGAAGGCGTCGGTGCCGACCTCGTCGGAGGCCAACCGCTCATCGTCCTCGTACAGCACCCGCGTGACGGCCCGGACCCCCGGCAGACGGCCCAGCTCGTCGATGGTGTCGGGCGCGAAGCGCTCCCCGCGGATCACCGCGTCGGCGGGGACGATCTGCGCGGCGGCCCGTTCCCGGCTCGCGTCGACGCCGGCGGCCACGACCGCGCAGAACGCCGCGGTACCGATCGCCAGCACCACCACTACCAGCGGGGCGGCGACCGCCGCGCGGCCGGCGCGGGCCGTGCCGAGGAACGCCACGCTGCCCCGGGTCCGCGCGGCCAGCCGGCTGACCAGCAACAACGGCCACGGGTACGCCCGCAGAGCCAGCACCGCCGCCGCGACCGCGAGGAGCACCGGCACCGACACGAGCAGTGGGTCCACCTCGCCGAGCGTCAGGCCCCGCCGGCGCAGCAGCACCGCGGCGAGCCCGGCCAGCAGCAGCAGGGAGATCTCCACGGTGAGCCGACGGGCCGATGGGCGCACCCGGATCAGGTCGCGGCGCGCCGCGCCGCCGGCCCGTACGGCCAGCGTCGCCAACGGCAGCGCCAGCGTGACCAGCACTGTCACCGCGATGACGTACGGCGTGGTCGGATCCGGGGCACCGGGGAACAGGGTGCCCAACCACCAGCCCAGCGCGGCGGCGACCGGCACCACCAGCACCGACTCGGCGAGGCTGCGCCGGGCGCCGGCGGTGGCCCCGCCGCCACGGGCGCGCAGCAGCGCGAACTCCGAGCGACGCCGTCTGGTGGCGAGGCTGGCCGCGAGCACGATGAGCCCCGCCAGGGTGGCCAGTACGCCGGCCGCGATCACCGCGAGCAGGGTCCGGACCGCGTCGATCTGGGCGGCGAACGCGCGCAACGGGACGTCGACGCCCTGGGTCAGGGTGAGCCCCGTCGGCTGGTTGCGCTGCATCACCTGCAGGCCGTCGATCAGCTGGTCCAGCTCGCGTGCGTCGATCCGGTCGACGCCCAGCCGGTAGCGCCAGTTGGACTGGATCGGCCAGCCCGCCACGGCCCGCTTGTTGAGGGCCGACTGCGCGACGACGCCGACCATGACGAACGGCTCGCCATCACCCTGCGGCTCGATGATCCGCAGCAGCTGTGGCAGCCCGTCCCAGATGCCGTTGGCGCGGTCGACCGGGCGGAACAGCCCGGCCACCACCAGCGGGGCGCCGTCGAGGAGTCTGCCCTTGTCGTCGGTGTTGCCGATGCGCAGTTGGCTGCCGGCGCGCAGGTTGAGCTTGCGGGCCACGTCGACGTCGAGCGCCACCTCGATCGGCCGGTCGGGAACGTACGTCTCGCTCGGCCACGCCCCCTCGACGAGGGTGCTCGCGCCCTGCACGTCGGGCATGGCCCGCAGACCCAGGTTGACCAGCAGGTTGCGGGCCGCCAGGTCCGGTCCGACCACCCGGGCCGGAGCGGTCTCGACGCTGTACCACCGCTCGGTCACGGCCGAGCGCACCTGCGGCGGCATCTGCGCGGCCAGGGCGTCGAACCGCTCGACGGCGTCGCCCATCGCCGTCCGTCGCGCCGTCGCCGACGCCAGACTGGTGGTGTACGAGAGGTCCCGGCGGGCGGCCGGCTCGCTGTTGAGTTGCGCTCGCAGCCCCTGTTCGGCGAGCCGGTTGACCAGCCGGGGCACTCCACTGATCAGCAGCGTGACCACCAGGGTCAGCACCGCCAGCAGCAGGAACTGCCCCCCGTACGCCCGGACCCGCCGGACGGCCGCCCCGACGTTCATCGTTCTCCCCCGATTCGCAGCTGCACCGCCGCCACCCGCTGACGGATGCCGGTGGCGATGAACGCGCTGAAGGCGAGCGCCGCCAGCAGCAGACCGACCGAGGTCAGGCCGATCGGCACCCAGGGCAGCACGAACGCCGCCGGGGGTGTCGGCCGGCCGGCGGCCGGGGTGAGGATGACAAGCGGGGCCATCGTCGCGCCGACCGCGGTGCCGAGCAACAGCCCGACGCCCACGCCGATGCCGGCGAGGAACGTCTGTTCGGCCAGCAGCGCCCGGGCCATCAGCCGGGGCGTGGCGCCGAGGGTGTGCAGGACCGCGAACTCGCCGAGCCGACGCCGGGCGGTGGCCCACACGTCCACCATCAGGCCGACGAGGGCGAGCAGCACCGCGCCGAGGGCGGCGGCGAGCATTCCGGTACGCGAACCGCGCCAGTACGGGTCGTCGGCGGCCGCCTCGATCGTCGCCTCCCGGTTGAGCACTGTGACGCCCGGGAGTGCGCTGGCCGCCTGGGCGGCCGCGTTGGCGTCGCTGGCGCCGACCCACCATTCCGGTGTCTGTCGCACCGCGCCGCTGCTCCGGATCATCGCGTCGGCCGCGGCCGGCAGGTCCAGCAGGACGCCCTCCCCGGTGGTTGCGGGCACGGCGGCCAGCTCGCCGACCAGGCGCACCGGCAGCGTCGCCCCGGAGAGGGTCAGGTCGACGGTGTCGCCGACGCGCAGGCTCAGCGCGTTGATGGCCCCGGGGGTCATCAGCACCGGTACGGGCGTGTCGTCTCCGCCCGGCACGACAGCGAACCGGGTGGGCGGCTGGTACGCGAACTGCCCGCCGGGGATCACCTCGACCGAGCGGACCGCGGCGAACCCGGTGGCGGTGGTCAGCACAGGTGTCGGCTGCTGCCCGGGGACCGCCATGGCCCAGTCGCCGGCCAGGTCGGCCGGTTGGGTCGTGCCGTCGGCCTTGACCAGCGTCAGCCCGTCCACCTGGAGCCGGTAGGAGTTGCCGGCGGCCAACCCACCGTCGGCCTCGAAGCCGGCCAGCCGCAGCCGCGCCCCGCCCAGGTCGGGCAGTTGCGCGGTGAATCGGGTGGCCCGGCCGTCGCCGTCGGCGTTGGCCGCCGGGAGCCGCAGGGCGAGCCCGTCGGGGGTGGTGACCAGCAGCGTCACAGCGACCTTCAGCGCCCGGGCTGCGTTGCTCACCGGGGTACGGATCGTGCCGGTGATCGCGCGCGCCCCGGCGGGCAGTTCGACGCCGGCGGGCTCTCCCCGCGCGTCGACCATCTTCCGGTACTGCTCCGACGCCGACCCGTCGCCGAGGCGGTCGGCGAGCCGGACGACGCCCGGGGCGCTGGCCGGGTCGACACCGATCACGGTCGCCGGCAGGTTTTCCCGCCCGACCCGGATCTCGTCCCGCCACGCCGGCAGCACCCGGTGCACGCTCGGCAGCGCGGCGAGTTCACCGGCCCGGGTCGGTGGGGCGGCCCCGGCCCGTTCGGTCACCCGGAGGTCGGCGCCGACGGTGTGGCCGGCCTGTTCGACCTGGGACCGCTCCCCCGTGCTGATCAGGGACCAGGCCAGGGTGCTGCCGCCGACGGCGAGGGCGAGCAGCAGGACCGGGCCGGCGTGCGGACGCCGTCCGGCCTGCCACATGCCGAACATGGTGGCGGTCCAGGGTCGCCGGTCGACGAACCGCTCCGCGAACCGGGTGAGCGGCGGGAGCACCCGCAGCGCCAGCACAGCACCGGCCAGCACCCCGAGCGTCGGGGCGGCGACCAGCAGCGGGTCGAGCCCGAGCTGGCCGCCCGAGCCGGCCAGCGGGGAGGCGTACCGGCGCAGCTGCACCCAGGCGAGCACGGCGAGCGCCACGAGCACCAGGTCGACGCTGGCCCGTTGGACGCTCGCCGCCCGGTTCGGCCGGGATCGGGCCGCCATGTCGGCGACGTACGTCCCGGCGGCGCGCAGCGTCGGAAGGACCATGGCGACGAGGCAGCCGGCCGCTGTGGCGGCGGCCGCCGCCCAGACCAGTGTGGTGTTGCCGCCTGCGGTGGAGAGGTCACCGGAGCCGCCGGGCCGGATGTACCGCAGCGCCTCACCGGCGATCAGTGGGCCGAGCACGGCGGCCGGGGCGACCACAAGGGTGGCCTCACGGGCGGCGAGGCCGGCCAACTGCCGGCGGGCGGCGCCGCGGGCACGCAGCAGCGCGGTCTGCGGGCGGCGGTCCTCGTGCAGCAATGCGGCGACCAGCACCAGCGCGTACCCGGCGAGCACCAGGATGAGCAGCAGCGGGGTGGCCAGCGACGAGCGACCCACCAGGTCGGCGCGGGCGATACGGTCCAGCAACTGCGGCATCTTCGTCACCGTCTGCCCGGAGCTGCCCAGTTGGGCGGCCTCGGGCACGGCCGAGACCGCCTCGGTGAGGGCTTTCCGAACGGCGGGCAGGTCGGCGGTGTCGATGCCACCGAGGTCGGGCTGGGCCAGCCAGGACGCCGACACCGAGCCCGGGAAGGTGGCCGCGAAGTCGGCCGGGTCGAGCGTGAACGGCCCGTACGAGGTGCCGGAACTGGCGGTGCCCGCCCCCACGCCGGGGGCCAGCAGCCAGTACGCGTCGGCCGGGTCGCGGGGCCGCCAGGTGCCGGCGAGCACCAGCTCTCCCCGTCGTTCGGTGGCCCGGTCGCGCACCGGGACACGTTCGCCGACGGTCAGGCCGAGGGCGCCGGCGACCCGCTCGGGGAGGCTCACCTGGACGGGGTTCGCCCCGGGGCGGGGCCAGGCTCCGTTGGTCAGCTCCGCGTGGCTGGCGAGGTCGGCGAGTGTGGCCAGGTTCGCGAAGACCGGTTCGTCGGCCGTACGCGGGATCTGCCCGAGGTCGCCGATCAGCTCCCGGCCGGTGCCGTAACGGGCGGCGGTGACACTGACCGGGACGCCGCCGAGCCCGGTGGCGAACTCGGCTCGGACCGCCTTGTCCCGGCTTGCGAACTCGGCGGCGTCCCGCCCGCCGGAGCCACTGACCAGCAGGCCGCGCTCCTCGGCGGGCGAGGCGGCGACGAGGGCCCGCTGCCCGGCGTCCACCGCCCGGCGGTTGTAGTCGGACAGCCCGGTGACCAACGCGACGGCGACGAGGGCAGCGATCACCGCCGCGACCAGCAACCCTCGCGCCTCGCGGGCCCGCCTCCACACCAGCTTCATCCGACGCCTCCCCTGGCCCTGGCGGGCCGACGACCATCAAGACAGGCCACCCACCGGGAAAGGTTCGCGCCCGTTACATGATCGTTATTACGGGAGGGTCAGCTCAGGCGGTCGCACGACGCCTGAGCAGCTAACTGCCGCCCCGGAGATTGCGGATGCCGAACACCACAGCGCCGAGCACGAGCAGGACGCCGAGGAGTTGGAGGCCCGGCGAGTCGTCGGCCTCGCCGTGCACGATGCCGGCGACGCCGAGCGCGACCACGAGGATGGCGGCGACGGTCAGGATGTACTTCATGAGGTTTCCTCCTCGACCCACTCCAGCAGGTCTCCGGGCTGGCAGTCGAGCACTCGGCACATCGCTTCGAGGGTGCTGAACCGGACGGCCTTGGCCCGGCCGTTCTTGAGCACCGCCACGTTGGCCGGGGTGAGCCCGACGCGCTCGGCGAACTCACCGACGCTCATCTTGCGCTTGGCCAACTCCACGTCGATGCGGACGACGATGGGCATCAGATCACCGCTTCCATGTCGGTCCGCAGCGTGGTGGCCTGCCGCAACAGCGCCCGCATCACCACCATGAGGAGGCCCAGCACCGTGACGCCCACTGTCAGCAGGAACAGCAGCAGCGGCAGCCCCGGGTCGTCCGCGTTGAACCCCACGTAGAGGAAGACGCCCACCAGCACCACCCACGCGGCGGCGATGGCCCACACGATCGCGTCCACCCACTTCAGGGACGCCTCGGTGAAGATGCGGTCGCTTTTGACCAGGCTGAGCAGCTTCCAGGTCGCGACGATGACGACCTGGACGCACAGCACCCAGAACACCGCCACGATCGTGGCCGGCCAGCGGAGGTAGGCGTCCTCCGGGGACTCCTGAGCCATGTACGCGAACTGCCCGGGCAGCGAGAGGGTCTGGAACACGACCAGGACCCCGAACAGCACCACGAGGAAAACTCTGAGAGCGGCAACCGCTCGATGCTCTGTAACCATGCATCGAGTTTCGCTCGTTACCTATCGAAAGTCAATCGGTTGCTTCAGCGTCGCCGCACCCCTCACGACAGCGTCGGCTTCGCCTTCTGCGGGTAGAACGTCTCGTGCCGGGCCAGCATGGCGACGAATTCGCCGACCTTGCGCTCGCGGGTCTCGGCCCGCTTGACGGCGTTGAGGCGGTGGATGAGCGCGAACCGGTTGGCCTTGGTGAGCACGTCGAACATGGCCTGGGCGGCGGGCTCGGCGGCGATGGCGGCGAGGAGGTCGGCCGGGACCTCCGCCTCCGACGGCGGGGCGTAGGCGGCGGCCCACCGCCCGTCCGCCTGCGCGGCCTCCACCGCGGCGCGACCCGCCGGCAGCATCCGCCCCTGCTCCTCCAGTCGAGCCACGTTGGCGACGTTGCGTTGGGACCACGAACTGCGGGGTCGACGCGGGGTGAACCGGATCCAGGAGGACTCCTCATCCCGCTTACGGGCCTGCCCGTCGATCCAGCCGACACACAGGGCCTCGTCGACCGCCTGCTGCCAGGTCAACGTCGTGACCGTGCCGCCCTTCCTGGTCAGGGCGAGCCAGACGCCGGGCGACGTGGCATGGTTGGCCGCCAACCATGCGCGCAGGGCCTCGGCGTCCGCGACGATCAACTCATCCAGCTCGGTGCTCGCCATGACGGCAGGCTAACCGCCGGGTCAGACACCCGAGTTCCAGCTCGGGCCACCGCTGATCTCCATGACCGGCCGTCGCGCGCCGCCCAGCAACTCGTCGAGCAGCCGTTGACCGTAGAGCTGCAACGCGACGTCGGCGGCTCTCCACTGTGCGCCGGGGGGTCGAACCAGCGGCCCCGCTCGACGGCCGTCAGACGGGCCACCAGGGACGCCGTTCCAACCATAGGATCACCGGCACGGCGGGCCCGGAGCAGCAGGGGCGCACGTCGCCGTGACGCAATCACGCAATGACAAGCGCGGCGTTCTCCGACGCCGCGCCCACGGGGGAGGTACGAGTGAGGCATTCAGTGAAAGTGCTGACCGCTGCCGCGGTGCTCGCGGCGACCGTGGCGGTCCCGGCGACGCCGGCCGCTGCGGCCGGCACCGGCTGGTGGTCCATGTCCGGCTACCTGGTCAGCAACAGCGCGTTCAATCCCAACGAGACGGCAGTGACGGTCCCGACCGTCGCGAACCTCAAGCTCACGCACACCGGCACCCCGGGCCGGACCGGCCAGCGCGCACCTGTCGTCGCCGACGGGCTGGTCTACACGCTGGATGACCTCGGTGTCACGGCCACCGACGAGGTGACCGGCGCACAGACGTGGCGCTTCGAGCTGGACCCCGAGAAGTTCGGTTCGCCTACGGAGCTCGTCCACACGGCCGGCCAACTCATCTTCGCGGCAAACGTCGACAGCTTTCCTGGCAGCAATTCCTCCCAGATCTTCGTGCTCGACGCCCCGACCGGCACGCTGGTTCGCAGCGTCAAGGACGACGGCGTGGTCGCGCAGATCCTCGTCGACCGGGGTGTCGTCGTGGTCGCCGGCGTGGGCCGCTATTCCGCCGACGCGCGCGCCTACCGCATCAACGACGGGCAACTGCTGTGGCAGCGGGACGTGACCCTGGATCAGCCGGTCTCGGCGAACGGTCGCGTCCTCCTTTCCGGATACGCAGGGAATGCCGGTCCCCTGACGAGCACCGTCGTCGACATCACCACCGGCGATCCCGTCAACGCCACCGAGGGCCGCGACTACCGACCGCTCGCGACGGATGAGACGGGGTCCAAGTTCTACGTCGGGTGGGGGCACAGTCTGCAGGTCCTCGACCCGACGACCGGCGCCCTGACCTGGCTCGCCTCGAACCTGTACCCGCAGTTCGCGGTGGTCACCCCGACCCGGCTCTACGTCACCTCCTCCTCCGGCACGGTCTACGCGCTGAACCGCAGCACCGGCGCCATCATCTGGAGCAAGAAAATTCCGGGAAGCGAGCACCAGCGGGCGATCATCGCCGGTGGCGTCCTCTACGTCACGGCCCAGGGCAACCGGGTGTACGCCATGAACCCGGTCGACGGCGCCCCGCTGAACGCACCGGCCTTCACCGGCACCACCGACCAGCTCGTGGTCACCTACGGCAGGGTGTACGCCACCGACGGCACGAAACTGACCGTCTACGGCCTCTAGCCCAGCGGCGTCTCCACGGCGGTTGACCGAATGTCCCGGTCAACCGCCGTCGCCGTTTCCGCGCCTGGTGCGGCGATGCCGGCTTCGGGGCCAACGTCGCCGCGGACGTCCCCATGCAGCCGCTCAGGCGCTCTCATCCTCGGGAGGTCGCTTGGCGCGGCTCGGCTGCACGCGCTTGGGCTCTCCGGGCATCTTCGGGTGGTCCGGCGGGTACGGCAGGTCGCCCTGGCCGGCGGCGGCGTCGCGCTCGGCCCACTCCAGCAGCGGGGTGATGTCCCACGGCGCGTCGTCGATGCCGGCGTGCGGATCACCTCGCTCGGCGAGCCGCGCCGGGACGGTACGCAGGTCGAAGTCGTCCGGGTCGACGTCGGGCAGCTCGTCCCAGGTGACCGGGGTCGAGACGGTGGCCCGGGCGTTGGCCCGCAGCGAGTACGCGCAGGCAATCGTCCGGTCACGCGCCATCTGGTTGAAGTCGACGAAGACCCGGGTGCCGCGCTCCTCCTTCCACCAGGCGGTGGTGACCAGGTCGGGGTTGCGGCGCTCCACCTCCCGGGCCAGCGCGATGGTGGCCCGGCGCACCTCGGTGAACGTCCAGCGGGGTTGGATGCGCAGGTAGACGTGCACGCCCCGGCCGCCGGAGGTCTTCGGCCAGCCGGGCGCGCCCAGCTCGTCGAGGAGCGCGCGGACCTCGCCGGCGGCCCGCGCCGCGTCGGCGAAGTCGGTGCCGGGCTGTGGGTCCAGGTCGATGCGCAGCTCGTCGGGGCGGTCGACGTCGGCGGCCCGCACCGGCCAGGGGTGGAACACGATGGTGCCCATCTGCGCCGCCCAGGCCACGTGCGCAAGATCGGCCGGGCAGAGCTCCGCCGCGTTCCGACCGCTCGGGAAGGTGATCTGCGCGGTCGTCACCCACTGCGGCACCCCCCGGGTGGGCACCCGCTTCTGGAAGAACGCCTCGCCCTCGACGCCCTCGGGGAAGCGTTGCAGCGTGGTCGGCCGGTCCCGCAGGGCGCGCATGATCCCGTCGCCGACCGCGAGGTAGTAGTGGAAGACGTCCGCCTTGGTGAACCCCCGCTGCGGGAAGATCACTCGATCTGGACTGCTCAGCCGGACGGTGTGCCCGGCCACCTCGACCTCGGCGGCCGCAGCCTTGGTGCCACCCATCCCGCGACCTTATGCCAAGCCCCCGACGTTCGACGTACCGTTGACGGGTGAGTCTTGACGACAACGAGCTGCCCCGTTCCGACGAAGAGTGGCGGGTCCGACTGACCCCCGAGGAGTTCCACGTCCTGCGGGAGGCCGGCACCGAACGCCCCTGGACGGGCGAGTACGTGGACACGAAGACCCAGGGGGTCTACCACTGTCGCGCCTGCGGGCTGGAGCTGTTCTCCAGCGACACCAAGTTCGACTCGCACTGCGGCTGGCCGAGCTTCGACGACGCCATCCCGGGCCGGGTCAAGGAGATCGAGGACCGCAGCCTCGGCATGGCCCGTACGGAGATCCGCTGCGCCCGCTGCGACAGTCACCTCGGGCACGTCTTCCACGGTGAGGGCTTCACCCCGAAGGACACCCGGCACTGCGTCAACTCGGTCTCCATCAAGCTGGAACCCCGCTGACCCGGGCGCTCAGGGCGCAACGGCACTCAGGGCGTGACCACGCTCAGGGCGTGCCCCTGAGCAGCTCGACCTCGGCGGTCCGGGACTGCTCGATCCGCCGGGCCAGGTCACGGACCCGCTCGTTGCGGCCGACGTCGACCTGGCCTCGGGCCAGGTCGGCGGCCGATCGCTGGTGGTCGGCGAGCACCTCGCGCAACACGCGGTCGACGTCCGCGTCCGGCGCGGTCCGCAGCCGGTCGAGCGCGGCGTCGTCGCCGTGCCCGTCGTGGTGGTGTGCGGCCGCGCTGGCGCCCGGCCCGGCCGTGGGCAACCAACCGCGCATGGCGTCCAGCTCGTCGGCCTCGGTCGCCTCGATGGCGGCGGCCAGGGTGCGCAGCGTCTCGTCGCGCACCCGGTCCCGGGCCAGCCCGACGATCTGCAGGGTGCGTTCGCTGTGCCCGATCATGGTGCTCAGGAACACCACGTCGATCCCGCTCATCGCGTCCGCCTCGACCGGGGACCCGGCGCCCGCGGCCCCGGCCGCCGCCGAGCCGGCCGGAGACGCGGGGGCCGGCTGCGGCAGGGCCGGCGGGCTCGACGTGGGCGATCCGGCGCAGGCTCCGGTGAGCAGCAGAGCGGCAACGAGGGACGCCAGTGGGGTACGGCGAGGCATGCCGATTGCTCCGTTCACGCGAGGGCGGCGACACGGGTGCGACCAGGGGCCGCACCCGTGCGGTCAGACCTGGAGCCAGAGCGCCGGTACGTTCGGCGGCTCCCAACCCAGGATCGCGGTGTGCGCCTGCCGGCAGCGGTACGTCGCTCCGCCGTAGGTGACCTGGTCGCCTACCTGGTACGCCCGACCCGTCGTCCAACTGCCGCCCGGCGCGGGCGGAGTGGTGGGCGTGGTGGTCGGGGTGGGCCGTGGGGTGGGTGAGGTGGTGGGGGTGGGGCTCGGGGTCGACCCGCCGCCGCCGATCTGCACGTCGATGCAGGAGTAGAAGGCGTTCGCCGTGTCGGAGATGTTCCACACCGCGAGGATCTTCTGCCGGCCGGAGAAACCGCCGAGATTGACGTTGTGCGACACCGTGGCGCCCGGCTGCTGGCCGTTGCCGTTGACCACGCCGACCCGGGTGTTGCCGATCCAGTACTCCCAGTTGCTGGTGGCGTGCCGGGCGGTGTTCACCCAGGTGAAGGTCAGCGAGCTGCCCACCGAGGTGGCCGGCCAGCCGCGACTGTCGTCGTTGAGGACGGCGAACTGCGCGATTCCGGCATTGCAGCTGCGGAGGCCCTTGGGGCCCTCGACGCTCTGCGGCTCGTACTTGATCTGCCCGCAGTCGGGCACCCGGCCCTGCGCGCAGAGCGCCTGCCGGCTCGGTGGGGCGGAGACGTAGCCGTGCGCCTGCGCGGGGGCGGCGACGGTGAGGGTGGCGGCGACGGCGCCCGCCGCCACCAGCGGGACGGTGATTCTTCGACGCATGGGGGGCAGCTCCTTCTTCAGGTCCGGTGAGGTGCCCCTCAAAGTAATTTAAACATTGTTAACAGTAAAGACTCTCATCGATAAATACATCGATGACGGCAGTTTTCTTCTCAGAGCCGGAGCAGGCTGCCCCGGTCGTCGACCTGGTCGGCCGACTCGTCGTCCAACCAGACGCCGCCGGTGCCGAGGTAACGGAACCGGTACTCCCCCGGCGGCAGCTTCACCGTCACAGTCCTGGTGCCGTCGCGGCGGGCCACCAACTCGTGCCGGCCCGGCTGCCACCCGTTGAAGGAGCCGACGACGCTCACCGGGCCGGGTGGGACGTCACGGGGCAGGCAAAAGGTGACCCGGGTCTGGTTGCCGAAGAGCTTGTTGCGCTTGATCACGGTGATCCTCCGGGGGTTGCGGCGGTTCACCTGGCACAACGGGCAACACGCCGACGCCGACACGCCGCCGACCGGGTCAGGCATCCCCGTTCCGCCCCACGTCGCGACCCCATGGGGGATTCTGTAGGCACTTGTCCACTTAATGGAGGTTTCGGTGGCAACCTGCGAGGTCTGCGGCAACGACTACTGGATGGCGTTCGAGGTGCACACCGTCAGCGGCGACGTGCACACCTTCGACTCGTTCGAGTGCGCGATCCAGCGGATGGCGCCGATCTGTGAGCACTGCCAGGTCAAGATCGTCGGGCACGGCGTCGAGGTCAACGGCCGCTTCTTCTGCTGCGCACACTGCGCCCGCGCCGTCGAGGGGGCGGTGGGCGCCGAGATCCGCGACGCCGTCGGCGCCCGCCCGGCCTGACCGCGCCCACCCGGCAGCGGGTCAACCGGACCGCCACTCTGCGGTACGGTCGTCGCCATGCGGCCATTCCTGGGCGTCCTGCCCCCGCCGCGCTCCTGAGCGGAGCGCCGTGCCTCTCGCCGACCGGGTGACCTGACCCCGCTCGGCCACCTTGTCGTACGCGCTCCGTCGACGTCGTCCCCGTCAACGGCTCACCCTTCGGAGCGCTCCCGTGTCCACCACCCGCACCTCGCTGCCGGCCGCCTCGGCCGCCCGCCACGCCGCCCGCGGCGGCCTGATCCAGATCACCGTCACCGGCGTGCTGTGGGGCACCACCGGCGTGGCGGTGCAACTCCTGCGCGAGAGCACCGGGCTCAGCCCGGTGAGCATCGGCTTCCACCGCCTCGCCATCGCCGCGCTCGTGCTGTTGGCATGCACCGCCGGCCGGCTCCGCACGATCATGTTCAGCCTGCGGGCCGCACCCGTACCGCTGTTGCTCACCGGCGTCGGCCTCGGCCTCTACCAGGCGCTCTACTTCGCCGCCGTTGCCTGGGCCGGCGTCAGCGTGGCCACCATCGTCAGCCTGGGCCTGGCCCCGGTGCTCGCCGCGGCCTGGGAGTCGGCGCACGCCCGCCGGCTCCCCGGCCCGCTGCGACTCGGCACGCTGGTCGCGGCGGTGGCCGGCCTCGTCCTGATCACCGCCGCCACCGAGCACCCCGGCGGGGCGGCGCCCGCCCCGCTGCTCGGCCTGCTCGCGGCGGCCGGCTCCGGCCTCGGGTACGCGGTCACCACCCTGATCAGCCGCCAGGTGTCGCAACACACCGCGCCGATGACGCTGACCACCATCTCCACGGTCGTGGGCGCGCTGACCCTGGCGCCGTTCGCAGTGGTCGCCGGGGTCGGCCTGCCGGTCCGCCTCGACACAGTGGCGCTGCTGCTGCACCTCGGCGTGGTCACCACGGCTGTCGCGTACGCGTTGTTCTACGCCGGGCTGCGCACCACCCCGGGCAGCGTCGCGGCCGTGCTGACCCTGCTCGAACCGCTCACCGCCGCGGCCCTGGCGGTGGCGCTGCTGCACGAACCGCTCCCCCTGCCGGTGATCGGCGGCGGTGTTCTGCTGCTCACCGCCGTGGCCGCCACCTACCTCGCACCCGACCGGGATGAACCCCGGTGAACCCACCCGACCTACCATCTGTGGATGCCCCAGCAGACCACCGAGCTCCGAACGGCGTCCTTCGCCGACCTGAACGCCCGCACCTTCCACGACCTGCTCAAGCTGCGCATCGACGTGTTCGTGGTGGAGCAGAACTGCCCGTACCCGGAGCTCGACGGACGCGACGTCGAGCCGGGCACCCGGCACCTGTGGCTCAGCGACGGCGGCGCGCCGCTGGCGTACCTGCGGATTCTGGTCGACCCGAACGGCGACGCCCGGATCGGTCGGGTGGTGGTCGCCCCGACGGCGCGCGGCGGTGGGCACGCCGGCCGGCTGATGAACGCGGCGCTGGAGGTGGTGGGCAACCGGCAGTGCGTGCTGGACGCCCAGTCGCACCTGGTCGCGTTCTACGCCCGGCACGGCTTCGCGGTCAGCGGCCCGGAGTACGTCGAGGACGGCATCCCGCACACCCCGATGCGACGCAGCGCCATTGACGGCTGACGATTGAGCTGGCATGGTGCCGGGTAGAGCCATCGCGGGAGCCAGCGATGAGGCACGGGAGTGGGCAACTCCCGGCGATCCGGGTGTCGACGTCCGACCTCATCCCCCCGGGGGCTCCATGTCCACACTCACCCGATCCCGACGCGTGCTCTGGCTGTTCGCCATCGTGGCGACCACCACGCTCCTGGTGACGACCGCACTGACCACCATGCTGGGCAAGCCCGCCTCGGCGCACGGTTCGGTCGTCGACCCGGCGTCGCGTAACTACAGCTGCTGGCAACGCTGGGGCGGCGACTTCCAGAACCCTCGGATGGCCACCGAGGACCCGATGTGCTGGCAGGCCTGGCAGGCCGACCCGGCCGCGATGTGGAACTGGAACGGCCTGTTCCGCGAGGGCGTGGGGGGCAACCACCAGGCCGCCGTCCCCGACGGCCAACTGTGCAGCGGCGGACGCACCCAGAGCCCTCGCTATAACGCGCTGGACACCGTCGGCGCCTGGAAGACCACAGCGGTGTCGAACAACTTCCGACTCCGCTTCTTCGACCAGGCCAGCCACGGCGCCGACTACATCCGGGTGTACGTGACCAAGCAGGGCTTCAACTCCGCCACCCAACCCCTCGGCTGGGGCAACCTGGAGTTGGCGGGCCAGATCGGCAACACCCCGGCCTCACAGTGGGACGCGGACACCGGTGGTGTCTCGATCCAGATCCCGGTCAGCGCGCCGGGACGCACCGGACGGCACATCGTCTACACCGTCTGGCAGGCCAGCCACCTGGACCAGTCGTACTACCTGTGCAGCGACGTCGACTTCGGCGGCGGGTCGACCACCCCGCCCACCACGCCCCCGCCGACCACCACACCCCCGCCCACCACTCCGCCGCCGACCACCCCGCCGCCGGCTGGGGCCTGCACGGCGACGTACCAGATCACCGGTCAGTGGTCCGGTGGCTTCCAGGCCGACGTGAAGGTGACAGCGGGCGGTTCACCCACCCGGGGCTGGTCGGTGAGCTGGAACTACACCAACGGCCAGCAGGTCACCTCGTCGTGGAACGCGACGATCGGCGCCAACGGCACGCTGGTCACCGCACGTAACGCCAACCACAACGGCACCCTCGCCGCCGGAGCGAGCACCACGTTCGGTTTCCTCGGCTCGTGGAACGGCAGCAACCCGGTTCCGCTGGTCTCCTGCACCACGACCAGTTGATCCCCGGCCGGCGCCGCACCCGGGCGGGGGCGCGGCGCCGGCCGGTGGGCGTCAGACCAGGCAGTTGACGATCTCGGCTACCGAGCGGCGGCGGCCCGTGTAGAACGGAACCTCCTCGCGGACATGCCGGCGGGCGCCCGAGGCGCGCAGGTCACGCATCAGGTCGACGATCCGGTGCAGCTCGTCGGCCTCGAAGGCGAGCATCCACTCGTAGTCGCCCAGCGCGAACGAGGCGACCGTGTTGGCCCGCACGTCCGGGTAGCCGCGGGCCATCTTCCCGTGCTCGGCCAGCATCTCCCGCCGCTCGGCGTCGGGCAGCAGGTACCACTCGTAGGAACGGATGAACGGGTACACACAGATGTAGGGGCGAGCCTCTTCATTGGCCAGGAACGCCGGGATGTGGCTCTTGTTGAACTCCGCCGGCCGGTGCAGCGCCATCTGCGACCACACCGGGGTCAGCGCCCGGCCCAGCGTGGTGCGCCGGAACCGCAGGTACGCGTCCTGGAGCGCGTCGCTGGACGCGGAGTGCCACCAGATCATCACGTCCGCGTCGGCGCGCAGCCCGGAGACGTCGTACACGCCCCGGACCACCACGTCCTTGCCGGCCAGCTCCTCGAAGAGGGACTCGACCTCACCGGTGACGTTGTCCCGCAGCGACGGCAGCGGGGCGCTGGCCCGGAACACCGACCACATGGTGTAGCGGATGCTGTCGTTCAGCTCCCGCAACCTTGCCGCGTTGGTCTGCTCGGTCATCTCGCCGATCCTCCCAGTGCTGTGATGATCTCCTCGGCCGCCGTCTCGCCGGAGCGGACGCAGACCGGGATGCCGACGCCGTCGTAACCGGCGCCGGCCAGGACCACTGTGGGGTGCGCTGCCCGCAACGCCGTCCGCGCGGCGGCGAGCCGGTCGGCGTGCCCCGGCGCGTACTGCGGCAGCGCACCGCCCCACCGCTGCACGTGCCCGTCGACCGGGGCGGGCAACGGGGTGCCGAGCACCGCCGACAGCTCGCGGTGCACGGTGGCCGCCAGGTCCGCGTCGGGGCGCTGCAGGTGCGCCTCCTCGCCGTACCGGCCCACCGAGGCGCGCACCACTGCCAACCCGTCCGGCCGGCGCAGATGCCCCCACTTGGTGGTGAAGAAGGTCGCCGCCTTGATCAGCAGGCCCTCGGTGCTCGGCACCAGGAATCCGGACAGCTCGGGCAGTCGCGGCTGCGGCAGCGCCATGGTGACCAGCGCGACGCTCGCGTAGTCGAGCGCACCCACACCCGCCGCCACCGCCGGCGCCGGGCCGGCCAGCAGTCGGGCGGCCGGTCGTGCCGGCACCGCCAGCACCACGGCGTCCACGTCCACCATCGACGACCTGCCGCCGCGCCGCGACCTGGAGCCGTCGTCAGGGTCCCGGTTCGGGCCGACGGTGAGCCGCCAACCGGCGCCGGTCGCTGTCAACTCACGCACGGCGGCGTCGCGTCGTACCGTCGCGCCGCTGGCCGTCACCGCCGCCTCGACCAGGGTGCTCAGCCCACCGGTCAGGGTGCCGAAGACCGGGGCGCCGGGCGCACGCGGCGCGGCGGCCTGCGCGGCCCGGACCGCGCCGACCAGGGTGTGCTCCACCCGGGCCGCCCGGGCCAGCGCCGGCATCGTGGTGACCAGGGAAAGATCGTCCGCGCGGCCCGCGTACACGCCGCCCAGCATCGGGTCGACAAGCCGCTCGACCACCTCGTTGCCGAAGCGGGACCGGACCAGCGCACCCACCGAGACGTCCGCGTCGGGCCCGACCAGCGGCCGACCACCGTCGGTGTCGGCGTCCGCGTCCGGGCGGGCGACCGCGGCCACCCGATCCAGATCACCGGGTACGCCCACCAGGGTGCCGCCCGGCACGGGGCGCAGCCCCCCGTCGATGACCAGCGCGGCCTGCCCGACCGTGGGGTGCACGATCTTCTCGGCCAGCCCGAGCCGGCGGGCCAACGCCACCGCCGCGCTCTCGGCGCCGGTAGGGTCGCGCATCAGGAACGACTCCGCGCCGAACTCCACCGGCTGGCCAGCCAGCTCCCCGGTGCGCAGCTTTCCGCCCAGCGCGCCGGACTGCTCGTACACAGTGATCTCGGTGCCGGCCGGCGCGCGGTCGCGCAAGCGGACCGCGGCGGCCAGCCCGGCGATCCCGCCGCCGACCACCGCCACCCGCCAGGGCTGCCGCGTCACGATCTCAGCCCTGGTCGGCCCGGCGGCTGGACAGCTCGTGCACCAGCGCGACCACCCGGGTCAGCACCTCCGGGTCGGTCTCCGGCAGCACCCCGTGGCCGAGGTTGAACACGTGCCCGGGGGCCGCCCGGCCCTGCTCCAGGATGCGGCGCACCTCGGCCTCGACGACCGGCCACGGCGCCAGCAGCACGCACGGGTCCAGGTTGCCCTGCACCGCCTTGTCCGCGCCGATCCGGCCGGTGGCCACGTCCAGCGGCGTACGCCAGTCGACGCCGACCACGTCCGCGCCGGCCTCGCCCATCGCGCCGAGCAGCTCGGCGGTGCCCACCCCGAAGTGGATCCTGGGCACCCCGGCGTACGACCGCTCCGGCTCGGCGCGTCTGTCGCCGCGCCCCGACCCGGAGCAGTCGTCGGCCAACCCGCTCAGCACGGCGGTCGAGTGCGGCAGCACGAAACGGCGGTAGTCGGCCTCGGAGAGCGCGCCGGCCCACGAGTCGAACAGCTGCACGGCGGACACGCCGGCCTCGATCTGCACCCGCAGGAAGGCCAACGTCACCTCGGCCAGACGGCCGCAGAGCGCGTGCCACAGCTCCGGGTCGCCGTACATCAGGGCCTTGGTCTTCGCGTGGGTGCGCGACGGTCCGCCCTCGACCAGGTAGCTGGCCAGCGTGAACGGCGCGCCGGCGAAGCCGATCAGCGGGGTGTCGCCCAGCTCGACCACCAACTGCCGGACGGCCTCGTCCACGTACGAGACGTCGTCGCGGGTGATCGGGCGGATCCGCTCCACGTCGGCGGCGGTGCGGATCGGCTCGGCGACCACCGGGCCGGTGCCCGGCACGATGTCCAGGTCGATCCCGGCCGCGGCGACCGGCACCACGATGTCGCTGAACAGGATGGCCGCGTCCACGCCGTGTCGGCGCACCGGCTGGAGGGTGATCTCTGTGACCAGCTCCGGTCGGCGGCAGGACTCCAGCATCGGCACGCTCGCCCGGATCTCCCGGTACTCCGGCAGCGAGCGGCCTGCCTGGCGCATGAACCAGACCGGGGTGTGCGGGACGGGCCGACGTCGGCAGGCCCGGATGAAGGGCGAGTCGGCCGGTCCGCCGGGGCGGGATTCTCCGTCTCGGGCGACAGTGCCCGTGGTGTCCGTGCTCATCGCCGCAATCGTGCCACGCCCGCCACCCCCAACCGGGTGGGGGTGAGAGGAAGGGCACCGTTCCTTACCTCGGAGCCGAAGCCGGGGCCCTTCGGTGAGCGTCGGCGCGCCGTCGAAGCCGGGGGCGGGCGTCGGCATAGGCTGCCGGCATGGCCCCCCCGATCGCGCTCCCGGAGACGTTCGCCCGCGCGGTCGCCGGGCTGCGGTCGGCCGCCCCCCGGCCGGAGATCACCCTGGAGGAGGTCGGCGCCCCCCAGCGGTTGGCGCCGTACGCGTTCGCGCTCGCCGCGACGGTGTTGCGCGACGACGACGAGGTGGCGACGGGCCGGCTGATCCTGCTGCACAACCCGGTCGGGCACGAGGCGTGGCAGGGCACCCTGCGGCTGGTCACCTACGTGACCGCCGAGTTGGAGGTCGACCTGGCCGCCGACCCGCTGCTGCCCGGGGTCGGCTGGACGTGGCTGACCGACGCGTTGGACGCCCAGGACGCCGGCCACCGGGCGATCGGCGGCACGGTGACGCAAACCATGTCGACCCGGTTCGGCGATCTCGCCGGGCCGCCGACAATCGGTGACATCGAAATCCGCGCGTCCTGGACGCCGATCGACGACGACCTGACCCCACACCTGCGCGGCTGGTGCGCGCTGCTCGCCTCCACCGCCGGCCTCCCGCCACCCGGCGTGACCGCCCTCTCCGACCGTCGCCCCGCCGGCGCAGCCTGACGTTCGGCGCCCGGAAGGACACTTCGCGGACACCTGATCGACACACGCCGGACCGGCTGCACCCGCCGGATCTCCGCGCGCACTAGGGTTGGCAGGTGACCGACGAACCACCCCTGCGCCGTCGGCCCACCGAAGAACTTCCGGGAATCGCACCCCAGCACCCGCCGTCGGCCCAGCCGCAGCCGGCGGGCAAGGGGGCCGACCCGGCCGACGGTGGGCCCGTTCCGCTGATCGCCCCGCGTGACGGCACCCCCGATCCGGTGGCCGCCCCCGCCGAGCTCGCCGAGGTCGTGGCCCGCTTCGCGGCGGGCACCGGCCCGGTCGCCCTGGACGCCGAGCGGGCTTCCGGCTACCGCTACAGCCAGCGCGCCTACCTTGTGCAACTGCGCCGGGCCGGTGCGGGCACGGCCCTTATCGACCCGCTGCCCCTGCCCGACCTCAGCGCGCTGGACGCGGTGATCGGCGAGGCCGAGTGGGTCCTCCACGCGGCCAGCCAGGACCTGCCCTGTCTGGCCGAGGTGGGGTTGCGTCCGCGCCGGCTGTTCGACACCGAGCTGGCGGCGCGGCTGGCCGGCTTCGAACGGGTCGGGTTGGCCGCGCTCACCGAGCAGTTGCTCGGGTTCACCCTGGAGAAACACCATTCGGCGGCCGACTGGTCGAGCCGACCGCTGCCCGAGTCGTGGTTGACGTACGCCGCCCTCGACGTGGAGCTGCTCACCGACCTGCGGGACGCGCTGGACGCCGAGTTGACGCGGCAGGGCAAGTCGGCCTGGGCCGCTGAGGAGTTCGCCGCGCTGGTCCGCACCGGGGCACGCCCGCCCCGGGTCCGCGCGGAGCCGTGGCGGCGCACCTCGGGCATCCACCGGCTGCGGGGGGCGCGGGCCCAGGCCCGGGTCCGCTCGATGTGGTACGCCCGGGACCAGATCGCGGCCCGGCGGGACGCCGCTCCCGGTCGGGTGCTGCCCGACTCGGCGATCATCGCCGCGGCCGAGCTGGACCCGAAGGACGAGAAGACCCTGCTGACCCTGCCCGGTTTCGGCGGCCGGTCGGTCCGTCGGCTGGCCCGCACCTGGCTCGCCGCGCTCGACGACGCCCGGCAGCTGCCGGAGGATGCCCTGCCGGTCTCGCCGGCCGTGGAGGGTCCGCCCCCGCCGCACCGGTGGGCCGAACGGGACCCGGTGGCGGCCGGTCGACTGGCCCGCTGCCGGGAGGTCGTGATCCGGATCGCCGGTGAGCACAACCTTCCGCCGGAAAACCTGATCACCCCGGATTCGATCCGCCGGCTGGCCTGGACCCCGCCGGAGGAGATCACCGAGGCGTCGGTGACGGAGACCCTGCGCGGCCTCAACGCCCGCGAGTGGCAGATCGGCCTCCTCACCCCCGACCTGACCGAAGCCCTCTCCCCCACACCGCCAACTCCCTAACCCACCCCCACCCCACCGCGGTTGATCATGAAGTGATTGCCACCGGGACCGGCGTGTCCCGACAACAACTTCATGATCGATCGCGGCTGGCGGGGTGGCGGGTCGGGGGTGTGGGGTGGGCCACAGCCGGGGGTGGGGACGGGGTTGGTTACTGGCGAGTAGCATCCGAGGGAAACGTGCCCGTGTCCGCGACCCTCGTTCGGTCCGGCGTGCCGCCCGGCGCGAAGGCCGAATCACGGTCGAATAGGAGGCTCAAGTGCCCCGTGAAGTTCGCGATGTCGTCTTCGTCGACGGCGTCCGTACCCCGTTCGGCAAGGCGGGTGGCATGTACGCCAACACCCGCGCCGACGACCTGGTGATCCGCTGCATCCGGGAACTGCTGCGGCGCAACCCGCAGCTGCCCCCGGAGCGGGTCGAGGAGGTCGCCATCGCGGCCACCACCCAGATCGGCGACCAGGGCCTCACCATCGGCCGCACCGCCGCCCTGCTGGCCGGGCTGCCCAAGACCGTTCCCGGTTTCGCCATCGACCGGATGTGCGCCGGAGCGATGACCGCGGTCACCACCGTGGCCAGCGGCATCGCCATGGGCGCGTACGACATCGCCATCGCCGGTGGCGTCGAGCACATGGGCCGCCACCCGATGGGTGAGGGCGTCGACCCCAACCCGCGCATCATCGCGGAGAAGCTGGTCGACCCGTCCGCGCTGGTGATGGGCTCCACCGCGGAGAACCTGCACGACCTGGTCCCGCACATCACCAAGGCACGCACCGACGCGTTCGCGCTCGCGTCGCAGCAGAAGACCGCCAAGGCGTACGCCAACGGCAAGCTCCAGGACGACCTGGTGCCGATGTCGATCCGCGACGCGGAGGGCGGCTGGGGTCTGGCCACTGTGGACGAGGCCCCGCGGGACACCTCGCTGGAGAAGCTGGCCACCCTGAAGACCCCGTTCCGCCCGCACGGCAAGGTCACCGCGGGCAACGCGGCCGGCCTGAACGACGGCGCCACAGCGAGTCTGCTGGCCGACGAGGCCACCGCCCGCGAGCTGGGCCTGCCGGTCGCCATGCGGCTGGTGTCGTTCGGCTTCGTCGGCGTCGAGCCGGAGGTGATGGGCGTCGGCCCGATCCCGTCGACGGAGAAGGCGCTGCGCCTCGCCGGGCTCACCATCGACGACATCGGCCTGTTCGAGCTGAACGAGGCGTTCGCCGTGCAGGTGCTCGCCTTCCTCGACCACTTCGGCATCGCCGACGACGACGCACGGGTCAACCCGTGGGGCGGCGCGATCGCCATCGGTCACCCGCTGGCCTCGTCCGGCGTGCGGCTGATGACGCAGCTGGCCCGCCAGTTCGCCGAGCACCCCGAGGTCCGCTACGGCGTCACCGCGATGTGCATCGGCATCGGCATGGGCGGCACGGTCATCTGGGAGAACCCGCACTGGGAGGGCGACAAGTGAAGGCACCGAACGAGGTCGTCACCAAGGCGCTGCTGCGCTCGGTGAACGTGCCGGGGCTGGACCGGCCCGCCGCCCTCATCACGCTGGACAACGGCTTCGACCACACCAAGCCGAACACCTTCGGCCCGGGTGGGTTGGCCAGCCTGGACGAGGCGATCACCGCCGCGCTCGCCGGCGACCCGGCGTTCATCGCGGTCACCGGCAAGCCGTACATCTTCTGTGTGGGCGCGGACATCGTCGGCCTGCCGCAGCTCGCCGACCGCGCGCAGGCGCTGGAGATCGGCCGGCTGGGTCACCGGGTCTTCGCCCGGCTCAAGGACAGCACCGTCCCCACCTTCGCGTTCGTCAACGGCGCGGCGATGGGCGGTGGCCTGGAGCTGGCGCTGCACTGCCATTACCGGACGCTCTCCGGTGGCGCGGCGGCCCTTGCGCTGCCCGAGGTCTCCCTCGGTCTGGTGCCGGGCTGGGGCGGCACGCAGCTGCTGCCGAACCTGATCGGCATTCCCGCCGCGACCCAGGTGATCATCCAGAACCCGCTGATGCAGAACAAGATGCTCAAGCCGAAGCAGGCGGCCGAGTTGGGCATCGCGGATGTCCTGTTGGAGCCGGCGGACTTCCTGGAGCGGTCCCTCGAGTGGGCCGCCGATGTGGTGCGCGGTCAGGTCACAGTGACCCGACCCGCTGTCGACAAGGACATGTGGGCGGGCGTGCTCTACTTCGCCCGGGAAACGCTGAACCAGCGCCTGCACGGCGCGGTCCCGGCCGCGTACAAGGCTCTCGACCTGCTGGAGACGGCGAAGGACGGCGACTTCGCCGCCGGCACCGCCGCCGAGGACGAGGCCCTCGCGGATCTGGTCTTCTCCGAGGAGCTGCGCAGCGGCCTGTACGCCTTCGACCTGGTGCAACGGCGGGCCAAGCGCCCGGCTGGCGCACCGGACAAGGGCCTGGCCCGGACGATCACCAAGGTCGGCATCGTCGGCGCGGGTCTGATGGCCAGCCAACTGGCGCTGCTGTTCGCCCGCCGCCTCCAGGTGCCGGTGGTGATGACCGACCTCGACCAGTCCCGCGTGGACAAGGGCGTCGGCTACGTGCACACCCAGATCGAGAAGGCCGTCACCAAGGGCCGGATGGACAAGGGCACCGCCGCCAAGCTGTACGGCCTGGTCAGCGGCACTGTCGACAAGAGCGGCTTCGCCGACGCCGACTTCGTCATCGAGGCGGTCTTCGAGGACCTGGGCGTCAAGAAGCAGGTCTGGGCCGAGCTGGAGAAGATCGTCTCCCCGGAGGCGGTGCTCGCCACCAACACCAGCTCGCTGTCGATCACCGAGATGGCTGCCGAGTTGGAGCACCCGGAGCGGGTGGTCGGCTTCCACTTCTTCAACCCGGTGGCGGTGCTGCCGCTGCTGGAGATCGTCCGGGGCGAGCGCACCGACGACGTCACGCTGGCCACCGCGTTCGCCGTGGGTAAGCAGCTGAAGAAGTCGAGCGTGCTGGTCAAGGACGCCCCGGCGTTCGTGGTGAACCGGCTGCTCACCAGGTTCCTGGGCACCGTCTTCGCCGCCGTCGACGCCGGCACCCCGCTGGACGTGGCGAACAGCGCACTGGACCCGCTGGGCCTGCCGATGCGCCCGCTCGCCCTGCTCCAGCTGGTCGGGCCGGCCGTCGCGTACCACGTGGGCGGCACCCTGCACGCCGCGTACCCGGACCGGTTCGGCGTCAGCGAGAACCTCAAGCGGATCGCCGACTCGGGCCAGCCGATCGTGGTCGACGACCAGATCAACGAAGAGGTCGCCAAGCTGCTCGTGGTCGGCGATCAGCCGCTCACCGAGGAGCAGGTGCGCCAGAACGCGCTCGACGCGCTCGCGCAGGAGATCCGGCTGATGCTGGACGAGGGCGTGGTCGCCGAGGCGCAGGACATCGACCTGTGCATGATCCTGGGCGCTGGTTGGCCGTTCCACCTGGGCGGCGTCACGCCGTACCTGGACCGGACCGGCACGTCCGAGCGGGTCACCGGGCAGCGGTTCCTGCCTCGTGGTGCGGCGAGCCTGCCGGGCTGAGGAGTTCGCAGACACCGTCGCGGTGGTCGGACCGTCCCTCGTGGACGGGCCGGCCACCGCGACCGTTTGTGATCAGTCGATCGCCGGTCGCGGATTTCCGCAGGGGCAACGGCGAACTCCGCGCCGGGTTAAGATCACGCGTTTTGCACCCCATCTTGGAGCTGACTGATGTCCCAGCCGCCGGCCAATCCCTACGGCCCGCCGCACGATTCCCCCGACCCGTCGCAGCAGCCTGGCCAGCAGCCTGGCGGTTGGCCGCCGCCACAGCAGCAGGGGCAGCCGCAGCAGCCCGGTGGCTTCCCACCCGCACAGCCGGGCTTCCCACCCGCGCAGCCGGGCTTCCCACCCGCACAGCCGGGCTTCCCACCCGCGCAGCCGGGCTTCCCACCCGCGCAGCCGGGCTTCCCACCCGCGCAGCCGGGCTTCCCACCCGCGCAGCCGGGCTTCCCGCCGGCGCAGCCGGGCCAGCCGTACGGTGACCCGAACCTGGCCGGCGGCCCACCCCCGGCGAAGAAGTCGAACGTCGGCAAGATCGTGCTGATCGTGTTGGCCGTGGTGCTGGTGCTCTGCGTCGGCGGCGCAGCGATCACCTGGTTGGTCGTCAAGGACGACGTGGGCGCCGTGGTGGACGCCGGCAAGACCCGGGTGGTCGCACCGGCCACCCTCGCCGGCCGGCCGAAGCTCACCAACCCGGAACTCCAGGCTGCCGCCGACCAGGCGGTCAGCGGGATGAAGTCGGCGGCGCCGAACGAGACCAGCACGATCGCTGCCTTCTACGGCGACCCGACCAAGCAGGACCTCGTCATGATCGCGGGCGTGTCCGGTCTGCTGGCGGACCCGAAGAAGGAGCTCGACGCCTACGTGAACGGGCTGTCCAAGCAGCTGACAGTGGACGAGATGACGGCCGTCGACGCCGGCCCGCTCGGCGGTGAGGCGCGCTGCGGCGACGGCAAGGCCGAGTCCGTGCCGCTGGGCATCTGCGTCTGGGCCGACCGGGGCAGCCTGGGCATGGTGGTGATGTACTTCAAGTCCGCCGACCAGGCGAAGGCCGAGTTCACCACGATCCGGGGCCAGGTCGAGCAGCAGTCCTGACCCGCACGACATCGGGGCCCCGGCCACCCTCGGGTGACCGGGGCCCCGTCTCGTACGGCTGGGGTCAGGCCGGCTCGGCAACCGCTGCCGCGGCCCGCGCGGCCGCCGCGGCCGCCCGCTCGGCGGCGTTGCCGAGCACGCAGAACTCGTTGCCCTCCGGGTCCGCCAGCACCACCCAACCCCCGCCGGTCGGGCTGACATGGTCCGCGACGAGCGTCGCGCCGATGCCGAGCAGTCGCTCGACCTCCTCGGCCCGGGTCCGGTCGGCGGGTTGCAGGTCAAGGTGCAGCCGGTTCTTCACCGTCTTGCCCTCGGGCACCGCGATGAACAACACCTCCGGGCCGCCCGGCGGCAGGAGCATCGCCTCCGGGTCGCCGGGGAAGTCGTCGGGCTGCCGGGGGCAGTCGAAGACCTGCGCCCAGAAACCGGCGAGCGCGTACGTGTCGGAACAGTCGATGCTGATGTTATGGATGATCGAACTCACAGCTGGTCCTTTACGGGAGTGGTGGTGGCGACACGCTCCCCGGCTCTGCGTACCACGCAGAACTCGTTCGCCTCCGGGTCGGCGAGCACCGCCCAACCCGTGCCGTCGGCGTTCCGTCGGTCGGCGACCATTGTGGCTCCGAGACCGAGCACCCGTTCGACCTCCTCATCCCTGGTCCGGTCGGCCGGCTCCAGGCAGATGTGCAGTCGGTTCTTGGTCACCTTGTCTTCCGGCACCTCTTGGAAGAACAGGTTCGGGGCGGCGTCGTCCGGCGGCAGGAGGGCCGCCTCCGGGTCGCCCGGGACGTCTTCGGAGTGCCGGGCGTACCCGAGGACGGCGGCCCAGAAGCCGGCCAGGGCGTACGTGTCGTGACAGTCGAAGCTGATGTTGCGGATCCGTGGATACACGGGTGTTCCCTCCGGGTCGGATGGGACGCTCCGCCTCCGGGGGTCAGCCGACGAGAACCCGGGGCGCGGAGCCAGGAATGGTGGACATCGACGCACCCCCCTTCGATCGCAAGCTGACCCAGTGATCTTGCCAGTTCCGGAGAACCGCGTGCAACCCCGCTCAACCGGTCGCCGGCACCGAACCGTTCACCGTCGGGGCGTCCGCCGACGGGAGGGTGACTGTCACCTCGAGACCACCACCCGACTGCGCGATCACCCGTACGGTGCCGCCGTGCGCCGTGCAGACCGCCCGGACGATGGACAGCCCCAGGCCGGAGCCGCGAGCACCGGTGCGTTCGCGTCCGCCGCGCCGGAACGGCTCGAACAGCCCCGGCACGTCAGCCTGGTCCACCTCGAACCCGGTGTTGCCGACCACCAGCCAGGAGCGGTCTCCGTCGGTGCCGGTACGCACCCAGAGCCGGCCGTGCAGGTGGTTGTAGCGGACCGCGTTCTCGATCAGGTTACCGGCCAGCCGGTCGAGCAGCCCCGGGTCGCCGACGACCGGCGCGGACTCCAGCGACGTCTGCACCCGCAGGCCGATCCGTTCCACCTCGCGGCGCATCGCCGACAGCGCGTTGGCAGTGCCCGCGGCCAGATCACACTCGGTACGCCGGCCCAGCTGCCTCCCGGCCTGCGCCTCACTGCGGGCCAGCACCAGCAGCGCGTCCACCAGGCCGTTGGCCCGCTCGGAGGCGTCGCGGACCACCGTCGCCATCCGTCGGTACTCGGCGGCGTCCGCGTCGTCGTCGCTGAGCGTCACGTCGATTTCGGTGCGCATCACGGCGAGCGGGGTACGCAGCTCGTGCGAGGCGTTCGCCACGAAACGTTTCTGCGCCTCGAACGCGGACGCGATCCGGTCCAGCATGGCGTCGAACGTCTTGGCCAGCTCGGCCACCTCGTCGTCGGCGCCCGAGTAACCGATCCGCTGGTCCAGGGTCGCCTCGCCGAGCCGCTGCGCGGTCGCGGTGACCTGGTGCAGTGGGCGCAGCGCCCGGCCGGCCACCGCGTACGCGCCGGCCACCCCGACCACGCTGATCGCCAACAGCGCGACCAGGCCCTTGGCCAGCAGCTCCCCGGAGGCGGCATCGACCAGCTGCCGCTGCCACTCGGCGGCGTCCATCTCCCGGCCGTCGGAGAGCAACACGATCGTGCCGGGCACCAACTCGTCGGTGGGTCGCAACGCGTCGCGGACCAGCAGCCAGGCCAGCACCACCAGGATCGCCCCCGCGCCGATCAGCAGCACGCCGTTGAGCAGTGTCAGCCGCAACCGCAGGGTGGGCCGCAACCGGCGGCTCACCGTGCGACCTCGGTTCGCGCCTGCGGGCCTCGCGAACCCGGCTCACTCCTCGCGCTCACAGCACAACCTCGGCGGTGCGGTAGCCCGCGCCGACCACCGTCTCGATCAGCGGCGGGTCGCCGAGCTTCTTGCGCAGCGTCATCACGGTGACCCGGACGATTGTGGTGAACGGGTCGGTGTTCGCGTCCCAGACCCGTTCCAGCAGTTCCTCACTGGAGACCACCGCTCCCCGCGCCTTGAGCAGTTCGCAGAGCACCCCGAACTCCTTGTTGGTGAGGTCCACCGGCACACCGGCGCGGGTGGCCACCCGGCGGGCCGGGTCGAGCACCAGGTCGGCCAGTTCGAGCACCGGCGGCGCGGCCGGGGTGGCCCGCCGGCCCAGCGCCTGCACCCGGGCGACCAACTCGTCGAAGGCGAACGGTTTGGGCAGGTAGTCGTCCGCGCCGAGCTGCAACCCCTCCACCCGGTCGGCCACGGTGCCGCTGGCGGTCAGCATCAGCACCCGGGTCAACGCGCCCGAGGCCGCCAGGTCGGCGCAGATCTGGTCGCCGTGCACGCCGGGCAGGTCGCGGTCGAGCACCACCACGTCGTACCGGGTGATGAAGGCCGCCTCGTGGCCGGCGTCGCCGTCGTACGCCACGTCGACGGCCATCCCCCGCTTGCGCAACCCGCGCGCGATCGCGTCGGCGAGGTTGCGCTCGTCCTCGACCACCAGTACCCGCATCCCGGCCTCCTCGCTGCTGACCACCGACAACCTAGTGCCGGCCGGCAACCATCGTCCCTCGCCGTCCGCGCCGGCCGGCGTTGCGGGCCACCGCGGCGTACGCGATGCTGGCCGGCGGCACCGAACGACGGACGGACCTGGAATGACCACTACGGCACCAACCACCCGGCGGGACATCGCCTACCGGGGTTTCCACCTGCCGGCCGACACGACCAGCGGCAGCGGCGACGGCCTGCGCGCCAGCGGCGGAGGGCTCGCCCTCGACGGGGGCGTCTCGCGGGGCACCTGGACGTCGCCGCCGGTACCGGTCGGCTTCGCGGTCGCCGAGGTGGTGCCGTCCTGGACGGCGGACACCCCGGACGGCTGCTGGGTCGAGGTCGACCTGCGCGGCTGGCACGACGACGCGCCCAGCACCGACTGGTACCGGCTGGCCCGCTGGGCCGCCGACGACCGCACGGTACGACGCACCTCGCTGCCCGGGCAGCGCGACAGTGCCGCCCGGGTCGACACCGACACCCTGATCGTGACCGGAGCTACCGTCACCGGTTGGCAGGCGCGGGTGACCTTGTGCCGGCCCGCCGACGACCCCACCGGCCCGGTGCTGCGCAGCATCGGCGCGGTCGCCACCGGGCCCGCGACCGCCGACCACGGGTACGACCAGCCTGCCTCGTCCGCCGCCTGGGGCCGGGTGCTGGACGTGCCCCGCTACTCGCAGCGGCTGCACGCCGGCCAGTACCCGCAGTGGGGTGGTGGTGGCGACTCCTGGTGCAGCCCCACCTGCACCTCGATGGTGCTCGCCTACTGGGACGCCGAGCCGACGCCGGACCGCTACGCCTGGGTGGAGCCGTCCGGCCCGCGTCCGGTGGTGGTGCACGCCGCCCGGCACTGCTACGACCACGCGTACGCCGGGGCCGGCAACTGGTCGTTCAACACCGCGTACGCCGGTCTGCACGGGGTGGACGCGTTCGTCACCCGACTGCGGTCGCTGGTGGAGGCGGAGGCGTTCGTCGCCGCCGGCATCCCTCTGATCGTCTCCGCCGCGTTCCGGGCCGACGAGGTGCCAGGGCTCGGGTACGACACCGGAGGGCACCTGATGGTGCTTGTCGGCTTCACCGCCGACGGCGACCCGGTGCTCAACGACCCGTACGCCCCGGACGACGGCACGGTCCGTCGTACCGTGCCCCGGCGGGGTTTCGAGGCGGTCTGGCAGCGCGGCAGCGGCGGCGTGGCGTACGTGCTGCGGCCCGCGTCGGTGCCGCTGCCCCCGCCACCCGCCCAGGCCAACTGGTGATCAGTCGGCCAGTTTCCAGAGCTGGTACGAGCCGGCCGTGGTCGCACTGCACATCAGGTAACCGGTGATCGCCTGACAGTCCCCGGTGGCATCGGGCAGCACGTCCACGATGCGCACCTTCGCGGCGGCGATGTCCAACTCGCCGACGAGCACCCCTCCGTCGGGGTGCCGGCGGATGCCGACCAGCCGGCCGCCGACACCGAGTTGGAAAAGCTCCCACCGGCCCAGGTCGGCCAGCTGCCGGCCGGTCAGCGCATCGAGCACGATGTACTGCTCCAACGGACCGACACCGCTGAGGTTGGCCATCAGCCGGCCGCCGGTCGGCCAGGCCCACCCCCACTGGGTGCTGCGCCAGCGCACCTCGCCGGTTGCCGGGTCGAGCGCCTGCAGTTCGTTGTTGCCGGTGCGCACACACAGGACCGGACCACAGTCCAGCGTGAAGTCGACGTGGAGCCTGGCGCGGGTCCAGCGGGGGGCAAGCTGGTCCAGCCCGTACGCGGTGACCGTGCCCGAGCCCCTGTCGATGGCCAGCAGCAGGTCCTTCGTCAGGTCCAGTCCGATCGGTCCACCGTCGGGCGGGCGCAGGTCGGCGCGGGCCAGCACCGCGCCGGTGATCGCATCGCGTACCTCGACCGGCCCGTCCAACTGGTTGAGCACCACCCGGTCCACCCCGAGCTCGGTGCCCCGCACAGTGACGTCGGCGCTGATGCCGGAGAGCTGCCAGCGCACCGTGCCGCAGCACGGATCGACCGCGCGCAGACTGGACGGTAGGGCCTCGCCGCCACTGCGCAGCAGCAGGTTGCCGTCGGTCAGCTTGGAGACGGTGCCCGGCTGCTGCCACCGGTACGCCCCGGTCGCCCGGTCCAGTGCGACGGTGAGTGTGTCCCGACCCTCCGGGCCGATCTCGTAGCCGGTGGCCAGCAGCACCCCGGCCAGCGAAGTCATCCCCCAGTACCGTGCCTCTGCCGGCAGCGGCGCCTGCCAGACCGGCTCGCCACCGGGCAGCCGGTACGCGGACAGCCGCGCCTGCCGCGTCGAGGTGTCGCTCGGCTCCATCAGCAGAAGGAGGTCACCGTCGACCATGACGTCAGACCCGAGCCGGGCGGGAAGCATCACCGGGGCCCGCCGGGGTGGCGACACGGCGGCGGCGGCGAGCGTGACCAGCGCGAGCAGCAGGACCAGCGCGCAGCGCAGGGGGCGACCGTGGGCGCGGGGTGGGCGGGGCATCGGCTCCGGATCCGGGTCGTACCGCAGCTCGCCGAGGTCGATCACCGAGCCGCTCACCGCGTCAACCGCCACAGCGCTGTCGTGCCGTCGAGGCGCTGGCAGAGCAGCACCGGCAGGGACGCCTGACAGCTGCCGGCGATGCCCGGCAGCACGTCGACGATCCGCGATCGGCCGGCCACCAGATCGAGCTCGGCGACTACCGTCCGACCGCCGTCGCTCCGCCGCACACCGACCAGCGGATCGTCCGGTCGGAGCACCGGCAGCAGGCTCCACGCACCCAGCTCGATGCGTACCTGTCCGGTCGCCGCGTCCCGCACCGTGTATCCCCGGCCGGGCCTGGCCATCAGCAACCGGCTGTACCGGACGTCGGCCAGGCTGTCCTGGCCCGGTTCCGACCAGCGCACCGCGCCGGTGGCCGGGTCGAGCACCTGGAGGCCCCCGGTCTGCGGCACCGCGCAGAGCAGACCACCGCAGCCGAGCACATGCGACACCAGCGTCACCTCGGCCGTCCACAGTGGCTCCAACTCGGCCAGCCCGAAGCTCACCAGCCGGGTGCTGCCGGGCGGGACGAGCAGCAGCAGGTCGTCGACGATGTGCACCCGCTGGTACGCCGACCGGTCACCGGGCAGCGTGTCGACGCTGCGCAGCAGGTGGCCGGTGCCGGCGTCGTGCACCTGCACCTCGCCGGTCGGTTGCAGGAGCACGAACCGGTCGACCGTGCCCTCGGAATTGAAATGGTAGGCGGGGTTGGCGGGCCTCGGGAGCGGCACCGACCACAGCAGCCGGCCGGTGTCGGGCTCGACCCCGCTCATCGCGCCCGCCCCGTCCTCGCGGACGTCGGTCAACAGCAGGCCGCCGCCGGCGGTCGATTGCAGGGCCCCCGGATGCTGCCAGCGTTGCCGGCCCGTCGCGCCGTCGAAGGCGGTGGTCTGGAACACCCGGTTCGGTGCGTTGACCGCCATCGCCAACACCAACCGCCGTTCGACCCGGACGTCGAGGTAGTCACCGGTGCGGGCCAGTGACGCCTGCCACCGTCGCCGCACACCGTCGCCGGTCGATGAGGGCTGGGCGTACGCGGTGAGGTACCGGGCCCCGTCGGGTGTCGGCGGATCGACCACGAAGACGCCGTCCCCGGCCAGGTATGCCGTGGCCATCCGCGACGCCGGCACCACGCTCACCGTTCGCTGCGGTGGCGGCGTGGCGCCGGCCAGCACCACCAGGCTGAGCACCAGCACCGCCGCGCTGCGCAACGGGCGACCGGCGGCGCGCGGGCGGCGAGCCGGAGGCGCCGACGCGGGCTCGTCCCGGATCTCACCCAGCTCGATGATCGACAACGACCGTCCTTCCGTCACCAGGTAAGGCTGGCCGACAGGTCACCGTCCGGCAAACCGACCGTCAGCGCACCGGGCCGGCAAAAGCGACGGAACCTCGCCTGTACGATGGCGCGTCGTGGCTGTGCCGGTGGTAGACCCTTCGCTGAATTCCGTTACCGACGCCGACCCGGCCGAGGCCGAGTCGACACGGCGGCCTCGACGCCGCCCGGCCCGAGCCGATTTGTTGGCCCTCGGAGCCTATGTGCTGCTGGGCGTCTTCGTCTGCCTCAACTACTGGGGTGACGTCAACGGCCGGGTCTCCTCGCACCTGCCCACCGACCACAGCTGGTTCGAGTGGCTGTTCGCGCACGGCGAGTACTCGGTGCGGCACCTGGAGAACCCGCTGTTCACGGCCCGTCAGAACGCCCCGGACGGGGTGAACATGATGGCCAACACCTCGCTGCTCGGGGTGACCCTGCCGCTGGCCCCGCTGACCATGCTGCTCGGCCCCCAGGTGATGTACGCGCTCTACCTGGGCGCGGCGCTGGCGGCCACCGCCGGCACCGGGTACTGGATGCTCTCCCGCCACCTGGTGCGCTCCCGGGCGGCGGCGTTCGTCGGCGGCGCGTTCCTCGGCTTCGCGCCGGGAATCATCCACCACGCCAACGGCCAGCCGAACTTCGTGTCCAACTTCCTGCTCCCGCTGATCGTGGTGCGGGTGCTGAGCCTGGGTGAGCCGGGGCGGTGGCGACGCAACGGGCTGGTGCTGGGTGCGCTGGTGGCGTACCAGATCTTCATCAACGAGGAGATGTTGCTGCTCACCGCGCTGGCCTGCCTGGTCATCGTGCTGGCGTACGCCGTGCAGCGGCCACGGGCCACCCGGGCCGCCGCCGGCACCTTCCTGGCCGGGCTCGGCGTCGCCGGCGGGCTGGCCCTGGTGCTGACCGCGTACCCGATCTGGTTCCAGTTCAACGGGCCGCAGTCCTACCGGGGTCTGCAGGGCGGCGTGTTCCACAACTGGGGCGAGGACCTGGTCGCCTTCGTGACCTTCGCCCGGGACACCTGGGCCGGTGACCCGGCCGTGGAGAAGACGATCGGCCTGACCGAGCAGAACACCTGGTTCGGTTGGCCGCTGGTGCTGCTCTCGGTGGTGGCTCTGGTGCTGCTCGTACGCCGCTCGCTGGCCACCCGGATCGTCGCGGTGCTCATCGTGGTGTTCAGCGTGGCCGCGATCGGGCCGTGGGTGCGCTTCAACGGCGAGGAGACCGGTATTCGCGGCCCGTGGTCGTACGTGTCGGACGACCTGCCGTTGGTCGAGATGATGATGCCGACCCGGTTGACGCTTGTGGTCGCCGCCGCGGTGGGCGTCCTGCTCGCGTTGACCTGGGACGCCGCGTACCGCCAGGGGCGCCCGGTGGCCGACCGGCCGCGGGTGCCGGCCCAGCGCGTGGGCGAAGCGACCCCGGCGACGTCCGACGAGCGGACCCCGGCCGCGCCGGTCGCGGCGCGCCGTCGGTGGCTGCGCCCGGTGGGGTACGCGGCGGTGGCCCTCGCCGTGCTGCCGCTCTTCCCCCGGCCGCTGCCCGCCCAGCAGATCGACCCGCCGCCGCACTTCATCACCGCTGGCGGCTGGCGGCCGTACGTGCCGGCGGGTCGAACCCTGGTGCCGGTGCCGATCCCGAGCAACGTGCACGGCCTGCCGACGCTGCGCTGGAATGCGCTGACCGGGCAGGAGTTCCCAGTGCCGGGCGGCTACTTCATCGGGCCGAACGAGCTGGGTGAGGGGGTCTTCGGCGCGCCGAACCGACCGACCAGCTCCCTCATCTACTCCACCATGGACAAAGGCGCGGTCCCGGCGCTGACCGACGAGAACCGCCGCCAGGCCGTCGAGGACCTGCGGTTCTGGCGGGCGTCGGTGGTGGTGCTCGGGGCGCACCCGCGCGAGGCGGTGCTCCGCGAACTGGTCACCGCCCTGCTCGGGCCGCCGCAGCGGGTCGACGACGTCTGGGTCTGGGACGTCCGCGCCCTGGTGGGTTAGTCGACCCGGTCCCGAACGTCCCACAACCATCCGCCGTCGACCGGTCGGCCCGGGCCGAGCAGGTCGTCGACGGTACGGCGGACCGGGTCACCGTGCTCCAGCTGACCGAGTACGACCACCGCGGCCCGCCAGTGCCGCAGGTCCTCGACGGCCCGGCTGCGGTCGGCGTCGGTGAGCACCGGCACCGCGCCGGTCTCGGCCACCTGCCGGAGCAGCACCGACGTGGGACGGTCCGGCGCGCCCCAGCGGGCCGCCGGATCGACCGGGCCGCTGGGGCCGATGAAGTACCCGCCCGGCGCCGCGAACCCCCGACCGGTGCGGGCCGACCAGAGCATCACCGGGCTACGCGCGGCACCGGTGACCGGCGGCACCGCGACCACCGTCCGACCGGGCGGCACCAGCGGACGCCAGCCGCCGGCAGCGATGAACGCCGGCACCGGTGCGACCGGCACCACGCGGATCGGCGTGGGAATCAGGGGCAGCAACGCGGCGGCGACCGCGCCGGCCCACAGCAACCGCACCGGTGGACCAGCCGCCACGTTCGGCCCGCGCACGGCCCGGACCCGGTCCACCGACAGCGCCACCAGCACACCCAGCACCGGTACGCAGATCAGCGCGAACCGCGCCGGCACCGCGAGATCGAGCAGCGGCACCCCGCCGACCAGCCGGTACGGTCCCGGGATCCCGGTAACTTCGCCGTCCACCCGCAGCTCGGCGCCGAGCGAGAGCAGGGCGAAGACCACGCCACACGCGGCCAGTGCCCGGACCAACGGTCGTCGCCACTGCCAGATCACGATCACCACGGCGAGCACCAGCAGACCCGGGCCGAAGAACGAGTTCTCCTCGGTCGGGTTCGGCGAGAGCAGCCCCGGCAGCCAGTCGTCGCCCAGCACGGTCTGCCGGGCCGACGCGGTGAACGAGGCGACGTCCAGTTGGAAACCCTGGGTGGCGAACGCCATCCCGGAGTAGTGCTGCGGGCCGTGGAACTGGAACCACAGCGGGTACGCCAGCGGCACCGCCGCCACGCCGGCAGCCACCGCGAGCCGGCCGAACAGGGCCGGCGCGAGCCGCCGCGCGGCCACCCGGTCGGCGAGCCCGTAACCCAGCGCGAAGACCCCGGCCGCGAGCACCAGGAAGACCAGCACCTCCTCGCCGATGAAGACCTGCCAGACGAGCAGCAGTCCCAGGCCGACGCCGGGCCGCCACACGTCGTGCCGCGTCGCGTCCGAGGCGGGCCGAAACACCAGGCCGAGGATCGCGGGTACCAGGAACTGGGCGGCGATGTGCAGATGGGCGCCCGCCTGAGCGATCATGCCCGGGGCGAAACCACAGATCAGCCCACCCACCGCGGCCGCGGCCCGGGTGCCGACCAGCCGGCGGCGCAGCAGCACGTACCAGGCGACGGCGGTCCCGGCGAGGCAGCAGACGACCGCCACACAGAACGCCACCTGTGAGCCGAAGAGCACTGTGACCGGGGTCAGCGGGACACCCAGGCCGAGCACCGAGGTGTTCGCCATCAGGTTGACCCCGTCGGGCGCGTTCAACCCGGTGCTGAAGAGCGGGTTCTCCCCCTCGACCACGGCATGGGCCGCATGGGCCAACATCCACTCGAAGAGGATCTGGTCACCCGCCTGGTGGAACAGCCGCCACGGGCGGCCCCACTGGCCGCTGGTCACCATGACGGCGAGGCCCAGATAGCCGGCCACCACCAGCGCGTCCCGCAGCCAGGCCGGACGGGAGGCGCCGACCGTCGCCGGGGACGAGGTGTTCGGGGACGTCGTCCCGGTGGTCATCAGACCGAGCGGTCGCTGAGCGCTCGGACGTCCCAGACCCAGACATCCAACTCCTGGCGGCCCGGGCCGACCAGTTCCTCGACCGTACGTCGCAGCGGCTCGGCGTTCTGCTGCCGCACCGGCAACACCAGGATCGCCGCCCGCCAGTGCCGCAGCTCGTCGGTGAAACGCCGACGCTGCCGGTCGTCCAACTTGGGCGTACGGCCGGTGGTCGCCACCTCCTCCAGCATCTGACCCACCCCGCTGGGACGGCCGCCGAACCGGCCCGCGTCACCGGTGTTGCCGTTACGGGGCGCGAGGAAGTAACCGCCGGGGATCTTGAAGTCGAGGTTGGTGGCCGCCGCCCAGCGCATGCCGTGCGTGTTGCCCATGCTGGGCACCGGAATCGGCACCAACGTCTGGTCCGGCCCGACGTACGCCCGCCAGCGGTCCGCCGTGATGAAGTCCGGCACCGGCGGCCGGGAGACCATCCGCAGCGGCATCGGTGCGATCGGCAGCAGCGCGAAGGCCAGGCCCGCGGCGGTGAGCACGCGGACGGTACGGCGGTCGGCCGGGCATAGCGCCCAGGCCCGCTCGACGGCGAGCGCCAGCAGCAGACCGATCACCACGCTCGTGATCAGCCCGAACCGGGTCGGCACCACCGCGTCCAGCAGCGGCAGGTGGACCAACCACTGCCACGGCCCGGTGACCAGCTCGCGGTCCCACCAGGAGACCCGCTCGCCAAGGGAGAGCACCGCGAAGAACACGCCGGTCACCGCGAGCGCCCGAACGATCAACTCCCGGCGCAGCCAGACCACGATGCCGATGGCCAGCATCGACAGGCTCCAACCGAAGAAGGCGTTCTCCTCGGAGTAGTTCGGCGCCAGATTGATGTTGGCGCGCTGGTTGCCGCCGAGGGTGGGCGAGCCGGGCGCGAAGAAGGCGGCGATGTCGTTGCCGTAGTCCCGCACCGCGTCGCTGAGCCCGTGGTAGGCCATCGGCCCGGCGAACTGCACGTAGAGCGGGTACGCCAGCAACGCCCCGGCCAGCAGCGCGCAGGTCAACACGCCGACGCCCAGGGGCCGCCACGCCGCCCGCCACCGGGCCGGCTCCTGAGCGAGCACCGCCAGCAGGAAGACACCGCAGGCCAGCGCCGTGAAGAGCAGGATCTCCTCGTTGATGAACGCCTGCGCGGTGACCAGCAGGGCGAGCAGAGCCCCGTCCCGAACCGGTTTTCCGGACCGGGTGAGCACCAGCACCCGCCACACGATGAACGGCAGCAGGAACTGGCTGATGATGTTCGGATGCCAACTGGCGTGCGAGAGCATCGCGGGCGAGAACCCGCAGAACCAGCCGCCGACCGCCGCCGCGAGCGGGGTACGCACCAGGTGGCGGGAGAGCATGAGGTACCAGGCCATGGCGGTGCCGGCGAGACCCAGCGTGACCAGCACCACGAAGGAGACCGCCGGCCCGAAGAGCAACGTCACCGGAACCATCGGGATGCCCAGCGCCAGCACGGCCGTGTTGGCCATCAGGTTGACGCCGTCCGGGTAGTTGAACTGCTCGGTGTAGAACGGGTATTCGCCGTGCAGCACCACGCGTACCGAGTGAGCGAGGAAGAACTGCACCTGGGCCGGGTCGCCGGTGTAGAGCGAGGCCACCCGGCCGGACGGGTCCAACCAGATCCGGCTGGTCACCCAGAGCGCGGCGAGCAGGAACAGCCCGCCCACCGCCAGGTGCTGCCGACGCCGGGTCCACCGACGCCACCGCGCCGGCACCGCGCTCTCCGTCGACGCCACGGGCTCGGCCGGCGCTGCGGGCTCGACCGGCGCTGCGGGCTCGGCCGGCGCCACGCTCTCGGCCGGCACCTCGGGCTCGGCTGGTTTCGTGGTGGGGGCGGTCAGCGCGGGCGGGCCGGCGAAGAGGCCGGCCGGTGTGCGGTAGCTCACCAGCTCGGCGGAATCGACTGCCGCCTCCGTGTGCGGCGCGGGCAGGGCGCGGGACTCGGCAGGCGTCACAGTCGGCGGAGTCTACCGGAGCAACCAAAACGCCCTAAACCCCCGGTGGCGTCCATTGTGGTACGTCGGGCGCCGGCCAACTGAGGCGGCGCACCGGACATCTCGTACTATGGCGCTTTCCGACAGCGACGGCGAGGCGATCGGGGGCGGGCCAGGTGACTCCAGGCCGTCGGTACGGCAGGGTGCTTCCCGTCCTGCTGAGCGCGCTGCTGGCCAGCACAGCGTGCGGTCCGGTAGCTGAGCGGAAGCCGCAGGACCTGCGGGTCGGGTACGACAGCCTGGACGGCACCCTCGCCGTGTGGCCGCCCCGCGGCGACCTCTCCGGGGACGCCAGGGCGACGGCGGCGGTCACCGCGGCGGTCCGCGGCTGGCGGTCGCCGGCCGACGACCGCGCGCACCTGCCCTCGTCCGGCATCCTCTTCTCCGGTCGGGTCGACGGCACCCCGATGGCGCTGGTGGCCGCCGACGTGCCCGGCGAGAGCGCGTCCTGGCTGCTGCAACTGACGCGCGAGGGCGACCGGTACGCGGTGACCCGCGCCACCGAATACACCGACCCGGGTTACCTCGTCTACTCCGACGTGCTGCCGGTGCAGACGGCCCGCGGCCGGCGCTACCTGGTCTCGGCCCGGGTGCAGACCCTCCTCGGGCCACAGGACCGGACGTTGGCCGTCGCGGACGGCCTCAGCGCACCTGTCGACGTGCCGTCCTGCACGGCCGTCGGGGTGACCGCCACCCTGCGAACCACGGAGTCGCTGCCCCGTGGGCGGGCCGCCGACCGGCTACTCGACCTGGGTACCGGCACCACCGATCCGCGCTATCCGCTGGTCCGCGACGAGTCCGGCACGGGCCGGCGGGCGCTCACCGGCCTGGACACCTGCGTGCTGGCCGGCGATCGGGGCCCGTTCGGCAGCATCCCGCGCCGGATCGGGGACCGGGACGCCCCACGCTCGGTGCCGACCTCCTGGCCGATGGCGAAGCTCACCGTGCGTTCGCTCGGCGCAGTCGCTCTCGGCGGCGGGGAGCCGGCCGAGTTGCAGCAGCTCAGCTGGGACACCGATGCCGGCGCGATGACCGCGGTCATCTATCGACCGGCCGACGGGAGCGCGCCGGTGGTCTCACCCGCCGACCGGGCCACCCCGTTGCAGGCGTACCAACTGCCGGTGCCCGGTCAGCCGCTGGTGGTGCTGAGCTGGCGGGCCACCCGGGACAGCTCCCTGTCCGTCCCACCGGGCACTCCCCTGCTGGTGGAGCGCCCCGGCCTGGTGGTCGTCCCCAACCCGTCCCGCTCCCAGACCTACAGCCTCGCCAACACCGACAAGACCCACTACCGCTCAATCTCCCCCCGCTAGCCCCCGGGCAGCGGGGCGACAGCGTTGGGATGGATACACGACGGCGGGCGTCCCGAGGGACGCCCGCCGTCGTTCGTTCTCGTCAGTTCTGTGCGGCCGCGTCGCTGGGGGTGAGGCGGTCCGGGGTGGCGTCCAGGCCGGAGATCCAGCCGGTGACGTTGCGCGCCACGTCCTGGGCGGTCAGGCCCAGGTCGGCGAGGATCTGCGCGCGGGTGCCGTGCGGGTGCCAGTCGGCCGGCACGCCCAGGTCCTTGAGCGGCACCCGGACGTCGGCGTCGCGCATCGCCTGGGCGAGCGCGTCGCCCACCCCGCCGACCCGGACGCCGTCCTCGACGCTGACCACGAGCCGGTGGCGGGCGGCCAGGTCGACCAGCTCCGCCGGGACCGGGCGCACCCAGCGGGGGTCGACGACGGTGACCCCGTAGCCCTGCTCGGCGACCCGGGCGGCCACCTCCATGCCCATCTGGCCGAAGGAGCCGACCGCGACGAGCAGCACGTCGGTACGGGCGGACTCGGCCAGCACGTCGACCGGGCCGACCCGGCGCAGCGCCGGCAGGTCCGCGGCGACCGCACCGGTCGGGAACCGCACCACTGTCGGTCCGTCGTCGACGGCCACTGCCTCGCGCAGCTCCTCCCGCAGGGTGGCGGCGTCCCGGGGAGCGGCGATCCGCAGCCCCGGTACCACCCCGAAGACCGACATGTCCCAGATGCCGTAGTGGCTCGGCCCGTCCGGGCCGGTGATGCCCGCCCGGTCCAGCACGAAGGTCACCGGCAGCTTGTGCATCGCCACGTCCAGCAGGACCTGGTCGAAGGCGCGGTTGAGGAAGGTGGCGTAGACCGCGACCACCGGGTGCAGGCCGCCGAGCGCCAGACCGGCCGCCGAGGTGGCCGCGTGCTGCTCGGCGATGCCCACGTCGTACACCCGCTCGGGGTACTTGCGGGCCAGCTTGGCGATGCCTGTCGGCTCGGCCATCGCGGCGGTGATGCCCACCACGTCCGGGCGCTCGTCGGCGACGGCGAGCAGCTCGTCGGCGAAGACGTGCGTCCACTTCACCGCCGGGGCGGCCAGCAGGGCGCCGGTCTCCACGTCGAAGGCGCCGCCGGGACCGTGCAGGCAGTCCGCCTCGTCCTCCTCGGCGGGACGGTAGCCGTAGCCCTTGCGGGTGACCGCGTGCACGATGACCGGGCCGCCGAAGTTCTTCGCCGCGCGCAGCGCCGCCTCGACCGCCGCCACGTCGTGCCCGTCCACCGGGCCCACGTACTTGATGCCGAGGTCCTCGAACATGGCCTGCGGGGCGACCGCGTCCTTGATGCCCTTCTTGACGGCGTGCAGCACCTCGTACATGGGCTTGCCAACCAGCGGGGTGGAGCCGAGGGCGTCCTTGACGGTGTCGAGGACCTTCTCGTAGCCCGGGTTGAGGCGCAGCGAGGAGAGGTGGTCGGCCAGGCCGCCGATGGTGGGCGAGTACGACCGGCCGTTGTCGTTGACCACGATGACCAGCGAGTTGCCGGCGGTGGCGATGTTGTTCAGCGCCTCCCAGCACATGCCGCCGGTGAGCGCGCCGTCGCCGACCACTGCCACGACGCTGCGCGCCTCGCCCCGGAGGGCGTACGCCTTGGCGAGGCCGTCGGCGTAGGACAGCGCGGTGGAAGCGTGCGAGTTCTCGATGAGGTCGTGCTCGCTCTCCGCCTGGCTGGGGTAGCCGGAGAGGCCACCGCGCTGGCGGAGCTTGTCGAAGCCGGCCTGACGCCCGGTAATGATCTTGTGTACGTACGCCTGGTGGCCGGTGTCGAACAGGAGCCGGTCCCGGGGGGAATCGAAGACGCGATGCATGGCGAGCGTCAGCTCGACCACACCGAGGTTGGGTCCGACGTGCCCGCCGGTGCGGGAGACCTTGGCGATCAGGAAGTCCCGGATCTCGGCGGCGAGGACGTCCAGTTCCTCGCTCGACATCCGCTTGACGTCCTGCGGACCGCGAACCGTCCCCAGCAGCCGGCCGTGGTTGGCCGTGTCCTCTTCAACGCTCATGACCGGAGAGTCTATCGGCCGCCCGGCACTCCGCAGCCCGGCCCGAGCCACCCGCACCCCGCTGCGGTCACCGGGTGAGGACTGAGCAGCTGGTCAGACACCCGGCGCCCGAGCGGGGTCCACGAGCCGAGCACCTCGGGCGCCCGCGCCCCCTCGCCGCGCCGGAGCGAGGACGGCCCACCGTCCTGCCGTAGCGTTGAAGGGTGACTGAGCCTGAACGGCTGAACGATCGCGAGCGGCGCGCCTGGTTCGGCTTCCTGACCATGCAGGAGGACGTCCGGCGGCACATGAACCGCCAGTTGCTCCGCGACGCGGGGATCTCTCTCGCGGATTTCGCCGTTCTGAGCAGTCTGCGGCTCCATCGGGAGGGATCGATGCGGGTATTCGAGCTGCGGGAGGTCCTACGGTGGGAGAAGACGCGCCTCACCCACCAGATATCCCGCATGATCCGCCGGGGCCTGCTGGAGCGCCGCAGCTCCGACGATGATGCTCGGGGGACCTACATCACGCTCACCGGGGAAGGGCGCACGGTGATCGACCGGGCGACTCCCCTGCACCTGCGGTACGTACGGGAGGTTTTCCTCGACGTGCTGAGCCCTCGGCAGCTCGACACCCTGGCCGTGGTGTCCGAGTCGGTGCTGGACAACCTCAAGGACGACCCCTTCGAGGAATGAGGGCCTGCCCCTCACTTCGGTGACCCATCACCCGTGCCGTCGTCCTGATTGTTGACGCATTGCCCCACTCCCGCGCTCACCCGAGGAGACAACCTGGCGCGACCGTCGGGAACCGGGGTTTGAGCAACCACCTGATTCGGTGATGTGTCACCTGACATTAATAGGTGACGCGTCACCCTTTGCTGGCTACCGTTCGATCACGGCCCCACGGCCGGAGCCGCAAACCACCCAACGGGAAGAAGAGCGGTCACATGTCCAACGCCGCCAAGCTCGCACCGGTCCACCACTCCTCGACCAGCACCGGCACGCAGATCCCCCGGACGACGGCCACCGCAGCCGAGGCCACAGGGGCCGAGGTGCGGGTGCGCAAGGTCGCCGCTGCCCTCAGGCAGGCAAGGAACACGCCTCTGCGGCTGCCGCTGGGCAACGAGACCCTGGACCGTCTCAACGCCGCCGCGCAGCAGACGCAGGACGAGCGGGCCGCCTGGGAGTCCGTCAGCCGGGGCACCGACTTCACCGAATGAGACCACCCGCATCTCGGGTGCGAGAGACAGGAGGACTCGCCATGGGGCGAGTAGCAGGAAAGACGGCAGTGGTCACCGGCGGCGCGATGGGAATGGGTGCCGCCACCGTACGCCGGCTCGTCGCCGAGGGCGCCAACGTGGTCATCGCCGACGTGAACGTCGCCGAGGCCGAGGCCCTCGCCGCCGAACTCGGGCCGACGGCAGTCGTCGAGAAGCTCGACGTCCGCTTCCCGCAGCAGTGGACCGACCTCGTTCACAGGACGGAGCAGCGGTTCGGCAGCGTCGACATCCTCGTCAACAACGCAGGCATCGCCGATCCCGCTCCGTTGGAGCAGTGGGACGTGGCGCGGCTGCAGCGCACGCTGGACGTGAACCTCATCGGCGTCTTCAACGGCATCCAGGCCGTGACCCCGGCGATGAAGCGGGCCGGTGGCGGCTCGATCGTCAACATCGGCTCCGTGGGCGCCCTTATGGGAGTCCCCCAGATGTCCGGGTACGTCGTGTCCAAGTGGGCCGTGCGCGGTCTCACGAAGACCACCGCCCTGGAGTTGGGCGCGTACGGGATCCGGGTGAACGCGGTTCACCCCGGTCAGACCAACACCCCGATGACGAAGGGAGTCACCTTCGACACCCGAAATGTCGCGCTGGGGCGTGTCGGGGAACCCGACGACATCGCCCGTGCGGTGCTCTTTTTCGCCAGCGACGACGCGCAGTTCGTCACCGGCAGCGAAGTGGCCGCCGACGGCGGGCAGGCCGCCGGCCAGGCCGACTACCAGGGCCTACCCCAGTAGGCGGCGGAGTCGGCCACCCCCGAGCGTCGGGGGGTGAGCGCTGAACACACCGCCGACGCCATGGTGCCGCCGCCGTCCCGCCGGGCCGGCCGGCGCACGCCCACAGCGATCGTCGACGACCCGATCCCGAGTCGTCGACGCTCGCGGAGCGCTGTCAGCTGATGGTCTGCGACTCGGGGACCAGCAGCCCGACCTGCTCGACGTGCTGCGTCATCGGGAACAGGTCGAACCCGCGCAGCGACGCCAGCCGCCAACCGAGGTCGGCGAAGGTCCGCACGTCCCGGGCGAAGGCGGCCGGGTCACAGGCCACGTACGCGACCGCCCGCGGGCCGGCGGCGACCAGCGCGCGCACCACCGGGGCGCCCGCCCCGGAGCGCGGCGGGTCGAGCACCACCACGTCGACCGGGCCGGTGATCCGTCGGCGGGCCAGCGCGGTCTCCACCCGGGCCGACACCACCTCCACCTTGGGTAGGTCGGCGAGGTTCTCCCGGGCGGCGGCGACACCTTGCGCCGCCGCTTCGACAAGGGTCACCCGCCCGGTCGCGCCGACCCGTGCGGCCAGCCCGGCGGCGAACAGCCCAGCGCCGCCGTAGAGGTCCCAGGCGACCTCACCCGGCTGCGGGTCCAGCAACTCCAGCACCGCCGCGGAGAGGGCGTCCGCAGCGGCCGGGTGCACCTGCCAGAACGCGGACGCCGGCAGTGCCCAGTCCCGTCCGGCGGCGACCTCGCGGACCTCGGTCGGGCCACTGACCGGGGTGGGCACCCCGTCACGGATCTCCGTGACGGTCACGTCCCCGCCGGTGCTGGCGACGGTCTCCACCGCCTCGGCGGCCGGCCAGCGCGCACCGCTGGGGGTCAGCACCGGCAGCTGCTGGATGGCCGGGTGGGCGATCCGGCAGCGGTCGATCGGCACCACCTCGTGCGAGCGGTGCTTGAGCAGGCCGGCCCGGTCCGCGGCGTCGACCGCGTAGCGGACCCGGGAGCGCCAGCCGAGCAGCCCACCGGGCAGCGCCTCGACGGCGACGCCGAGCCGGTCCAGCTCGACGTCGGTCAGCCCCCCGAGGCGGACCAACTGCTCGCGGACCACGGCGGTCTTCCAGGCCAGCTGCGCGGCCGGGGCGACGTGCTGAAGGTCGCAGCCACCGCAGGCACCCGGCTTCGCGTACGGGCAGGGCGGCTCGACCCGGTCCGGTGAGGGCTCCAGCACGGTCACCGCGTCGGCCCGGACGAACCCCCGGTGCACCTCGGTGACCTCGGCGATGACCCGTTCACCGGGCAGCGCGTGCCGGACGAAGACCACCTGCCCGTCCACCCGCGCCACACAGTGCCCCCCGGGGGCGACGGCGTCGACGGTCAGCTCGACCCGGTCCGCCTCGGCCGGGCCCCGCTCGAACGCCGACGAGGCCGACGCCGACGGCGTCCGGGGTGAAGCGGTCCGCTGACCGCCCGACTCAGTCACGGCTGTTCCCCGTCGTTCCGCTGCTCTCGGGCCCACCCTCGCCGGGCGCTGGGGCCGCCGGCGGGGCGGCGACCAGCGGCGGCACGGTGCTCCGTGGCCCCCGCGCCGGGGTCCGGGACAGTGTGGCGTCCAGCCGGTCCAGGTTCTTGCTCGCTGTCGACGCGAGCTGCCACGGCACGCTGACCACCATCACCCCCGGTTCGAAGAGCAGCCGGCCCTTGAGGCGCAGCGCGCTCTGGTTGTGCAGCAGGTTCTCCCACCAACGGCCGACCACGTACTCCGGGATGAACACGGTGACCACGTCCCGGGGCGACTTGCGGCGGGTGGAGGCGACGAAGTCCAGGATCGGCCGGGTGATCTCCCGGTACGGCGAGTCGATCACGGTGAGGGGGATGGCCATCTCCCGGCGCTCCCAGTCGGCCTGCAGGTCCCGGGTGTCCTTCTCGTCCACGTTGACGGTCACCGCGGTGAGCGTGTCCGGCCGGGTGGCGCGGGCGTAGGCGATGGCCCGCAGCGTCGGCTGGTGCAGTTTGCTGACCAGCACGATCGCGTGGTTGCGGGCGGGCAGCACGGCCCGGCCCTCGTCCGGCGGGGTCAGCTCGACGGCGATCCGGTCGTAGTGCCGGCGGATCGCCAGCATCAGCACGTAGATCACCGCCATCGCGGCGATCGCGATCCAGGCGCCGAGCAGGAACTTGGTGATCAGGACGATCACCAGCACCGCGCCGGTCAGGCCCGCGCCGAACGTGTTGATGGCCCGTGACCGGTACATCCGGCGGCGCGCTTCCGGGTCCCGCTCGGTGCGCAGGTGCCGGTTCCAGTGCCGGATCATGCCGGCCTGGGAGACGGTGAACGAGACGAAGACCCCGACGATGTAGAGCTGGATGAGTCGGGTCACCTCGGCCTGGAAGCCGACGATCAGCACGATCGCGAAGAGGGCGAGGAAGACGATGCCGTTGGAGAACGCCAGCCGGTCACCCCGGGTGTGGAACTGGCGGGGCAGGTAGCGGTCCTGGGCGAGGATCGAGCCGAGCACCGGGAAGCCGTTGAACGCGGTGTTCGCGGCCAGGAAGAGGATCAGGGCGGTCATCCCGGCCACCACGTAGAGCAGGATCGACCCGGAACCGAAGACCGTCTCCCCGAGCTGGGTGGTGACCGTCTTCTGCACGTACCCCTCGGGGCCGGAGACGATCTGCAGGCTCGGATCCTCGACGAACTGCAGGTGGGTCAGTCGGGACAGCCAAATGATCCCGACCAGCATGCTCACCGAGATGCTGCCGAGCAGCAGCAGGGTGGTGGCCGCGTTGCGGCTCTTCGGCGCCTTGAACGCCGGCACGCCGTTGGAGATCGCCTCGACGCCGGTGAGCGCGGCGGCGCCCGAGCTGAACGTGCGCAGCAGCAGGAAGATGAGCGCGAAACCGGTCACGCTGTGCTCGGCCTGGATCACCAGGTCGGCGCTCGGCGCGCGGAGCTGGTCACCCATGACGAAGACCCGGAACAGCCCGGTGAGCAGCATCCCGCCCATCACGATCACGAACCCGTAGGTGGGGATGGCGAACGCCGTGCCCGACTCGCGCAGCCCACGCAGGTTGACAGCGCTCAGCAGGACCACCGCGCTCACCGCGATCAGGACCTTGTGGGTGGCCACGAACGGCACCACGGACCCCAGGTTGGCCACCCCGGAGGAGACCGACACCGCCACAGTGAGCACGTAGTCGACCAGCAACGCGCTGGCCACCCCGACGCCGAACTTCGGCCCCAGGTTGACAGTGGCCACCTCGTAGTCGCCGCCACCGGACGGGTAGGCGTGCACGTTCTGCCGGTAGCTCGCCACCACGGTGAGCATGACCACGACCACGGCCAGCGCGATCCACGGCGAGAAGACGTACGCGGAGGCACCGGCGATGGAGAGGGTCAGCAGGATCTCGTCAGGCGCGTACGCGACGCTGGACAGGGCGTCGGAGGCGAACACGGGCAGCGCGATGCGCTTCGGCAGGAGGGTGTGCTGGAGCCGGTCGGACCGGAACGGTCGACCGAGCAGAAGCCGCTTCAGCAGCGAGGTGGGACTGGCCACGAACGCCAAGAGTACGACCACCTCTGCGGGAGCGCGGGGGTGGGCGATCACCGCTGCTCGCGACGGCGGGGTACGGTCGGTCCCCGCTCGCGACCGGGACGTGGCAGGCTCGCACTCGAAGGCCACCGGCAGTGGGAGTGGTACGCACCTTGGGAGGGACAGCGTGCACGTCGTGATCATGGGATGTGGTCGGGTCGGCTCGACCCTCGCCCACAGCCTGGAGTCCCGAGGGCACTCGGTGGCGGTGATCGACCAGGACGCCGACGCCTTCCGCCGGCTCGGCCCCGACTTCGCCGGGATCACGGTGACCGGGGCCGGTTTCGACGGCGAAGTGCTCCGGCAGGCCGGCATCGAGCGCGCTGACGCTTTCGCGGCCGTGTCGAGCGGCGACAACTCCAACATCATCTCGGCCCGGCTGGCCCGCGAGACGTTCGGCGTGTCCCGGGTCGCCGCGCGCATCTACGACCAGCGCCGGGCGCAGGTCTACGAGCGGCTGGGCATCCCCACAGTGGCGACCGTGCGGTGGACGGCGGACCGGATGCTGCGACACCTGGTGCCGGAGGGCAACGTGGAGATCTTCCGCGACCCCACGAGCACGGTGTCGATCGTCGAGGTGCCCGTACACAAGGACTGGATCGGCCGACCGGTGCGGGCGCTGGAGGACGCGACCGGGGCGCGGGTGGCCTACCTGATCCGCTTCGGCATCGGCACGCTGCCCACCGGCTCCACAGTCCTGCAGGAGGGCGACCAGGTGTTCATGCTGGTCAGCGATGACATCGTGGCGACGGTCACGTCGGTGGCGGCGACGCCGCCGGAAGGAGGGCACTGAGCCATGCGGGTCGCCATCGCGGGCGCGGGCAACGTGGGCCGCTCGATCGCCCAGGAGCTGATCGACAACGGCCACCAGGTGATGCTGATCGAGCGCCAACCCAAGATGCTGCGCCCGGACCGGGTGCCGGCCGCCGACTGGGTGCTGGCCGACGCGTGCGAGCTGACCAGCCTGGAGGAGGCCGATGTCGCCGGATGCGACGTGGTGGTCGCAGCGACCGGCGACGACAAGACCAACCTGGTGCTGTCGCTGTTGGCCAAGACCGAGTTCGCGGTGCCCCGGGTGGTCGCCCGGGTCAACCGGGCCGAGAACGAGTGGTTGTTCACCGAGCAGTGGGGCGTGGACGTCGCGGTGAGCAAGCCACGGGTGATGGCCGCGCTCGTCGAGGAGGCGGTCACCGTCGGCGACCTGGTCCGGCTGATGACCTTCCGACAGGGGGAGGCGAACCTCGTCGAGATCACCCTGCCGCCGACCGCCCCCTACGTGGGTCAGCCGATCCACGCCGTGCCGCTGCCCCGCGACTCCGCCCTGGTGGCGATCCTGCGCGGCAAGCGGGTCCTGGTGCCCAGCCCGGACGACCCGATCGAGGCCGGCGACGAGCTGATCTTCGTCTGCACCGCCGAGGTGGAGGACGATGTCCGCGCGGTGATCCTCGGGCCGGACAGCGTCGAACGGACCCGCGGCTCACGCTGACCCCCGGCGGGCGCGCTGAGCGGGCCGGGTGACCCGGCCTCGCTCAGGCGCTGGGCAGCGGGGCCGGCGGCGACTCCCGGGTGACCCGGCGCACCGTCCAGACCGTGATCAGCAAAAGCAGCGCGTACGGCGGGTAACCCAGCGCCAGCCGGGCCACGCCCAGCGCGGTGTCCTGGTGGGCCAGGTAGAGCCCGGCCTGCACGCCCACCTTGGCCAGCCAGACCACGCCCCAGAGCACGGTCAGCTGGGTGAACGTGCGCACCAGCTTCGGGTCGGCCCGCCACTCCGAACGGCCCTTCGCCACCAACACCGACCAGATCCAGCCCACCAGCGGCTGCCGGATCGCGGCCGAGATCAGCAGGGCGACGCCGTAGCCGATGCCGTAGAGGATGCCGGGGAGGTAGAAGTCGCGCTCGTCGCCGGTACGCCACGCGATGGCCGCGCCGACGCCGACGCCGAACAGCCCGTTGACGGCGTGCCGGATCGGCCGACGCTGGACCAGCCGCAGCCCGGCGATCAGCACGGCGACCGTGATCGACGCGATCACCGCCGGCCGCAGCTCGCCGATGATGTTGGCGAAGACGAACACCACGACCGGGATGCTGGACTCGACCAACCCACGCCAGCCGCCAAGCTGGTCGGCCATCTGCTCGGCGATCGTCGGCAGCGGCTCGTCGCCCTGGGGGTCGGTCTCCGGCTGTGCCGCCCGGTCCTGTCCCGTCGTCATCGCCGGCCTTCCGTCCGCAGTGCTGTCACTTGGGCGAGTCCAGCTCGTAGTAGGGGTTGTAGATGACCTTGCGGTCGTCCCGCACGGCCACCCGGCCACGGGCGGTCAGATGCCGGCCCGGCTCGATCCCGGCGATGTGCCGCCGACCCAGCCAGACGAGGGTGACCACGTCACTGCCGTCGTACAGGTCGGCCTCGAGGGTGGGCAGATTGGTGCGCGGTGTGTAGACCACCGTGCGCAGCCGCCCGGCGACCGACACCAGCTGACCCCGGGAGCACTGCTGGGCGGGGATCCCGCCGCACTCGGCGCTCTCCCGACGCAGCTCCTGCGCGTCGATCTCGGCCTCGCTGGCGGTGAACTTCTGCAGGATGCGCCGTAGCGACACCCGGCTCTCGTCGGTCGTCATGACCTCCGCGTCACCCTCTCCACGCTCGCCGTCCCCGGCCGGCCCCGGCGGCGCCGGAACCGTGCCGCCAGCGTACGCCGACGGGGCTGGTTCCGGCGGGCGGGTGCGCGCGGGTCAGACCTGACGCGGTGCGGCGGCGGCGTCGCCCGCCTCGGCCTCGGCCTGGTCGGCGATCTCCCGAGGCAGCCGCAGCGGCAGCGGCTCGCGGACCGGCTTCGCCTCCTGCCCACGGTCGACCACCAGGCCGTCCAGGCACTCGACGAGCGGCCCGGCCATGGCCGGGTCGGTCGCCACCGGGCCCTGGAACACGCCACGGACCATCCAGCGCGGCCCGTCGATGCCGACGAACCGCAGGTTCGTCGCTCCATCCGGGGTACGCACCTGGGCGTGCAGCTCCGGGCCGTACTCGCCGGCCACCTCCTGCGCGCTCGCGCCATCGCGGAGCAGCGACTGCCGGATCTCCTCGCGCACCTCGTCCCAGATCCCCTCGGACCGGGGGGCGGCGAAGACGCCCAACTGGAGCGCGTTGTCGCCATGCACAAGCACCACCTGCTGGACCACACCCTGCGGGTCGGCCTGCACCCGCACCTCGACGTCGGCGATCGCCGGGATGTGCAGGCTGCCCAGGTCGAGTCGCTGCACGTCGTCGTAGCTCTCGGAGATGTCGTACGGGCCGCGCTCCAGCATCGGCGCCGCATCGCCCTGGTCCGGGGCCTGGGTGGCCCGCTCGTCACGGGTCTGCCGCTCGGCATCGGCCCGCTTTCGGGAGAAGATCACTGCGCCTGCCCTCCGCTGTTCACACTCACCCTGCCACCTCTTCCGCCTGCCCGCGGCCCGGCTCGCTCGGCCGCCGCTCGACCCGGTTCTGGCCCGTCGGCGACGGCACCAGCCCGGCGTGCCCACCGGTGGACCCGTGCCCACCGGTCCCGCGCCGGGACGCGGGCAGCTCGACCACCGGCTCGAACCGCGCCCGTGCGACCTGCTGGACCACGAGCTGCGCGATCCGGTCGCCGCGGGAGATCTTCGCCGGCACATCCCGATCATGATTGATCAGGTTGACCAGGATCTCACCCCGGTAGCCGGCGTCGACCGTACCGGGCGCGTTGAGCACCGTCACGCCGAGCCTGGCCGCCAGACCGGAGCGGGGATGGACCAGGCCCACGTACCCCTCCGGCAGCGCGATGGCCACTCCGGTGGGCACCAGGGCACGACCGCCGGGCGGCAGCTCCACGTCCGTGGCCGCCACCAGGTCGGCCCCGGCGTCGCCAGGATGGGCGTACGTGGGCAGCGGCAGCTCCGGGTCGAGCAGCTGCACAGGCACGGGTACGACGTCGGTCACAGGTCCCCTCTTCCGTCCGGTTCGCGGGGTGACCCTGCCATCCTGCCGGTTCGTCGCCCCGTCGTGCGCCGTACCCTCGCAGGAGTGAGCATGTCGCCCTCCCCGTCCGCCGATCAGCCGCCGGTCGCCGCCCGCTCGGCGTACACCGAGCGGCTGGATCTGCCCTGGTGGCTGTGGCTGGCCGGGCTGGTGGCCGCAGCGTTGCTGGCCGTCGAGATCTGGATGGGCGCCTCCGGCGTCCGCGCCTGGCTGCCGTTCGCCGTGCTGGTGCCGCTCGCCGCGGCCGGGCTGTGGTGGTTGGGCCGAATCCGGGTCGGGGTGGTCGACGCCGAGCTGCGGGTGGACGACGCCCGCCTGCCGGTCCGGTTCGTGGCCGACGTGGTGCCGCTGGACGTGGCCGGCCGACGGGAGGTGCTCGGCGTCGGCGCGGACCCGCTCGCCTTCGTGGTGCAGCGACCGTGGATCGGCGGCGCCGTGCAGGTGATCCTCGACGACCCCGCGGATCCGACCCCGTTCTGGGTGGTGAGCACCCGGCATCCGGTCGAGTTGGCCGAGGCGGTGCTGGCCGCGCGGGACGCCCTGGCGGCCTCCCACCCGACGGCGGGCGAGCCGGGCTGATCCGACGCCTGCGACCCGCTCAGGTGCCGGTCGGCGGGCCCGGAAGGGCCGTCGGTGGCGCGGGCCGGGCTGATCCGTTGCCGCCGACCCGCTCAGGTGCCGGTCGGCGGCCCCGGGAGGGCCGTCGGTGGCGCGGGCCGGGCGATGCCCCGCCGACGCAGGTCGGCCTGGAGTTGGTCGGCCATCTGCTGGGTGGCCCGGCGGTTGAGGAAGCTGGCCACCGCCGCGCCGGTCAGGAACGGCCCGAGCGTGGTGAGATTGCGGCCGAAACGCCGCAGCAGCATTTCCCGCAGTTCCTTGCGAGCGGCGGTGCCGAGCACCGCTCCCACTCCCACGCCGGGCACCATCGGGTTGACGCCGCGCTGAGTGGCCCAGGAGTGCACAAGTGCGACCGCCCGTTGGCTACCGCCAGGCGGTAGCGACACACCGTGGATCTCGTGCAGCTCGCCGACCAGTTTCAGCTCCACCGCCACCACGGCCACCGTCTCGGCGGCGAGCAGCACCGGCGCGGAGAGCAGGGTCGGCGCCACCGCCCACTCGACGGCGGCGACGCCCCCACCGGCCGCGCCGATCGCGGCGGTGGTCCTCGAAGCGTTGCGGATGAGCCTGTCGGTCAGGGCGGCGTCGTCCAGACCGGGGAAGTGCCGGCGCAGCGTGGCCAGGTCCCGCACCGGCACGTGCGGGGCGATCTCGGCGACGGTGTCGACCATCCACCGCACGGCGGCGCGGGGCTTGAACAGGTCGGAGATGCCACGCGCGCGGGCCTGCCCGACCATCCGGGTCAGCAGTTGGCGGCGTCGGGCCGGCGCGATGTCGTCCGCGGTCAACGCGGCAACGGTGGCACCGAGGTCATCCGTGCCACGGGTGGCACCGGGGCCGTCCGTGCCGCCATCGGTGGTGCCGCCTCGATCGCTCATCGGACCTCCCGGTGCTGTGGCTACCCGCTACGAGTCAAACAGGTACCCACCGCTGCCGCTTGCCTACACCGGCAGCGGCGGCCCCGTTCAGGAGGCCGCCGCTGGTGTCGTGGCTGTCAGACGCACTCGCGGCAGATCAGCTCACCATTACGCTCGACCGCCAGCTGGCTACGGTGGTGGACCAGGAAGCAGCGGGCGCACCGGAACTCGTCCTGCTGCATCGGAAGCACCTTGACCGTGAGCTCCTCGTCGGCCAGATCGGCACCGGGCAGCTCAAAGCTCTCGGCCACCTCGGCCTCGTCGACGTCCACCGCGCCCGACTGTGAGTCGACGCGCCGTGCCTTGAGCTCTTCCAGGCTGTCCTCGCCGAGGTCGACCTCGTCGCGACGCGGGGCGTCGTAGTCGGTGGCCATCGGTTTCACTCTCCCATATCGATGTTGTCGCTTCCGGTTGTAACGCCGGACGACGCTGTTTCGGTTCCGCTGGCCGGCCACCACTTGTGTCGGGCACCCGACCCGAGGACCGAACGGGTCGAGCTCGCTGGGGCGACTCCCCTGCGAGCGCGGAACCTTACCCCCCCTTGGGCGAGGCATGTATACCGCCCTTGCGGCTGAGATGTACGCCCCCGCACGCGAAGTTGTTCCCAATGTGATTCAGGCGACACGAAGATAGGGGTAGTAGTACCCGGTTCGCGGTCGCCGCGCCGGCATGTCGGGCTGTTTCCACGCGACGGCCGGACAACCGTTAACCTCAGCGGCGTATTCGACGGCCGGCGGCCTGAGCGATCGTTTCTGGCCGTCACCACCCACCTGAGGTCCGGGGAGTGCCCTGATGAGTTTTGCGCGCGTGCGAGCACTCGTCGTCGTCGGCCTGCTGGCGATCATCGCCCTGGTCTTCGTCGTCGTGGCCGTGGTCCGCGACAGCCAGGGCAACGCGGGCACCGCGGCGGGTTGCCCCGACGGCTGGCCGCTGGCGGATCTGACCCTGCGTGAGCGCAAGGACGTCAAGATCAACGTGTTCAATGCCACGGACCAGCCCGGTCTCGCCCACACCGTCGCCGACGAGTTCAGCAATCGACAGTTCCAGGTCAAGAAGACCGGGAACGAGAAGAAGGTCGACAGCGTCGCGGTGCTGCGGTACGGCCCGAAGGGCGTCGGTTCCGCGCACCTGCTCCAGGCGTACTTCCTCAACAACGCCACCCCGGGCTACGACCCGAAGCGCACCGACGACACCGTGGACGTCGTGCTGGGCAACCGCTTCCAGCAGCTCGCCACCACGACCGAGGTGAACCAGTCGCTCGGCGACTCGGGTCCGCCCGAGGCGCCCAAGGGCTCCTGCCCGTCCCCACCCGCCAAGTGACGGCGTAACCGGCCCACCGCGGCGCCGGGTCGGCGACCCGGCGCGGACCTGGTCGACCGGGCCGGTCAGCACTGTCGAACTCGTCACGGTCCAATCACCGGTGACCGGCACGGTCAGGGCCGGCCGGCCAGGGACCGCGCGATCAGGGTCCGCCGGCGGCGTCCAGCGCGGCCAGCCGATCGTGCAGCGGCGCGAAGAGCGCGGGCGGGGCCGCTACCACGAGGTCCGGCCCCGGCGGCCGACCGGCCAGTCCGGCGACCCGAACCCCCGCCTCGGCGGCCACCAGCCCGCCCGCGGCCAGGTCCCAGGCCGCAAGACCCTTCTCGAAGTACGCGTCGAGCCGCCCCTCGGCGACCAGGCAGAGGTCCAGCGCGGCGGCGCCGAGCCGGCGGATGTCCCGGACGTGTGCGATCAGCCCGGCCACGACCTGCGCCTGGTGTGACCGGCGGGCGGCGTCGTAGCCGAAGCCGGTGCCGACCAGCGCCTGCCCCAGGTCGACCTCGCCGGAGCAGCGCAGCCGTTTACCGTCGCGCCAGGCCCCGCCGCCGGCCGTGGCGGTCCACTCCTCCCCGGTGCTCACGTTGCGCACGACGCCGGCAACCACCACCCCGTCCACCTCGGCGGCCAGCGAGACCGCGGAGTGCGGCAGCCCGTACAGGTAGTTCACCGTGCCGTCGATCGGGTCGACGATCCAGCGCACCCCGCTGCGCCCCGCACCGGAGGCCCCCTCGCCGTACTCCTCACCGAGCACCGAGTCATCCGGGCGCAGCGCGGCCAACGCGTCGAGGATCTGCCGCTCGACCGCCCGGTCGGCGGCAGTGACCACGTCGGTGACGGTGCTCTTGGTGGCGGCGACGACAACCCCCTCGACGCGCATCCGGTACGCGGTGTCCGCCGCGTCCCGGGCCACCTGCACCGCGACGCTCAGCAGCTCCGATGATGTCGTCGCCGAGTTGGTCATGATTCGCCTCTTTCCGCACTCCGGGTGCATGTGGATACGTGGGACTACCGACCCGGCTTCCGAAGATCATCGTTCCGGACGCCGCGCGACGGCGCCAGACCAGGATCTTTGGTGCTCGGTGTCGCTGCCAGGGGTGCATCCGCACCGCCCGCGCGGCTCGAGCGGCCAGCCTCCGGCAATATGCCCCTTTAGGTCCGGTAATGTGGCTTAAGTGCTTACCGCCCCGTCCATGCTCGGCCCGCAACCGTTGCCCAACCGCGACCTGGTGGGCACGTCACCGGCCGGACCACCGGCGACCTCGGTGATCCACACGCGTGCCCTCGCAACCGCCTCACCGACCCGGTACTGGCTGCTCAGACGGCAGTTTGGGCACGATCTGCGCGCCCCCGGGCTCAATGACGGAAGTCCTTCGCCGGCCGCGCGGCTATCATTACCGCGAAGCCCATATCTCCGCCGCACCGACGGTCCCCACCGGCGGTACGCGGTGCGGAGCAGGATGATCGCCGCAGACGGCGTTACAATTCACCCCTGCCCACGCGGCACGGACCGCCGACCACCGGCCGGACCGTGACACGAGGGTCCCTCAACCACATCGCCCGGCACGGTAACCCTCGCTGCGCTGGACGAACCCGCCGTGCCCGCTCTTCGCCTCCGGAAGGTCATTCGTGACAGAACCCCGCCAGCCCGGCGCCGACGTTCGCTCGCTCACCGACACCCTGATCGCCCACGCGCAGAGCGCCGGTGGCCAGCTCACGTCGGCTCAGCTCGCGCGCACCGTCGAGTCCGCCGAGGTGACTCCGGCCCAGGCCAAGAAGATCCTGCGGGCGCTCTCCGAGGCGGGAGTGACCGTCGTGGTGGACGGCTCGGCGAGCACCCGTCGCCGCGTCGCCGCGGCCCGCTCGACCACGCCAGCGTCCCGCGCCACCACCGCCAAGACCACCAAGAAGGCCGCCGCGCCGGCCCCGAAGCAGGCGCCCGCCGCCGACGACGCCCCGGCGACGCCGGCCCCGCGCAAGGTGGCCGCCCGCAAGGCGACCGGCACCGCCGCCGAGGCCGCCGCGGCGACGCCGGCGAAGGCGACCAAGTCGACCCGAGCCACCAAGGCGACGGTGGCCGCGGCCGCCGGAGTCAAGCCGACCAAGGCTGGCGGCAAGGCCAAGGGTGAAGGCGCCGAGGGTGAGATCGACCCGGAGGAGCTGGCCGCCGCGATCGAGGACGTGGTGGTCGAGGAGCCGGCCGAGCTGGCCCAGGCCGCCGAGACCGACGCCGCCGCCTCGGCGACCGACAACGACTTCGAGTGGGACGACGAGGAGTCCGAGGCCCTCAAGCAGGCGCGACGCGACGCCGAGCTGACCGCCTCCGCCGACTCCGTCCGCGCGTACCTGAAGCAGATCGGCAAGGTTCCGCTGCTCAACGCCGAGCAGGAGGTGGAGCTGGCCAAGCGGATCGAGGCCGGGCTCTACGCCGCCGAGCGCCTGCGGGCTGCCGACGAGGGCGAGGAGAAGCTCGTCCGGGAGATGGTCCGTGACCTGGGCTGGATCTCCCGCGACGGCGAGCGGGCCAAGAACCACCTCCTAGAGGCGAACCTCCGACTGGTGGTGTCGCTGGCCAAGCGCTACACCGGCCGTGGCATGGCCTTCCTCGACCTGATCCAGGAGGGCAACCTCGGTCTGATCCGGGCCGTGGAGAAGTTCGACTACACCAAGGGCTACAAGTTCTCCACGTACGCCACCTGGTGGATCCGCCAGGCCATCACCCGCGCCATGGCGGACCAGGCCCGCACCATCCGCATCCCGGTGCACATGGTCGAGGTCATCAACAAGCTCGGCCGCATACAGCGTGAGCTGCTCCAGGATCTGGGCCGCGAGCCCACTCCGGAGGAGCTGGCCAAGGAGATGGACATCACACCCGAGAAGGTACTGGAGATCCAGCAGTACGCTCGGGAGCCCATCTCACTGGACCAGACCATCGGCGACGAGGGCGACAGCCAGCTCGGCGACTTCATCGAGGATTCCGAAGCCGTGGTCGCGGTCGACGCGGTCTCGTTCTCGCTCCTGCAGGACCAGCTCCAGCAGGTGCTGCAGACGCTCTCCGAGCGTGAGGCGGGTGTGGTACGTCTGCGCTTCGGCCTGACCGACGGCCAACCTCGGACGCTCGACGAGATCGGCCAGGTCTACGGGGTGACCCGGGAGCGGATCCGGCAGATCGAGTCCAAGACGATGTCCAAGCTGCGTCACCCGTCCCGGTCGCAGGTTCTCCGGGATTACCTGGACTGAGCGGGTTTCGTCAACCGAACGTGTCTTTTTGACCACCTGGCGTGCAACACCAGATGGTGATCGTCCGGATGCACGAATGTGATCGTTGACGTGGCACCCTGGGTGCACGGCACACTGTCCCTTCCAGGTGTGACCTCGGTCCCCCGCGGGCACACAGGGAAGGCAGTGCCTAGTAAGGGTGTTGCACGATAGGTGAGCAACGACCGAAGAGATTGTTCATCGGTGACGACCAGAGGAGGAAGGCGATGACCCCGACCCTCACGCCGCCGCCCGAGACGGTGGCGCCCCCAGCCGCCGATGAACGGTGCGACCGCTGCAATGCTGCCGGGAAGCTCCGGATCACTCTGGCGGGTGGGAGCGAGCTGGTGTTCTGCGGGCACCACGCGAACAAGTACGCGGAGGATCTCGTGAAGATCACCGAGCGGTTCGCAACGGAGCCCGATTTCAGCTGGCGTGGCGCCGATCTGATGGCGAACTAAATCCGCAAACCGACATAGCCGGCCGGAGGCACCCCGAGGGTGTCTCCGGCCGACTTTTATCTGTCCGAACCGCCCCGCGCCCCGCGCCCCGCGCCCCGCGCCCCGCGCCCCGCGCCCCGCGCCCCGCGCCAAGATCGTGCTCGAACCAGGATGAGTGGCCTCATCGACGCGCCGATGCCACTACATCCTGGATATTGCGCGATCTTGAAGGCAGGGCCGCCCCCACAGAGGGCACCCGCGCGGGCGTTCCGGGCAGGCACTCTTCGGCTCGACGGGGGCCAAGCCGTGATCAACTCGGTTTCACGGAAGTCGCGCTTTCCACCTCGCTCGGACACCGCGTTTTCAAAGAACCCGAGTCGATCATGCCGCGAGCGCGACCATCGACCACGCGGGATCCGAAGGTGGGTGCCTAGCGATGCGCAGCGCCCCGAGCCCGCCCACACACCACGCCGCGAACCCGGCCACCGACCACACCGTCAGCACGGCCACCGACCACGCCCGCGAGCCTGGCCACAGGCCACGCCGCGAGCGCGGGAGCACACACGCCCCAAGCACGGGCGCACACACCAGGCCCCAAGCACCGGCGCGCACACACCGCGGCCAAGCACGGGCGCCAAGACCACGCCCAAGCTCAAGCAAGGACGAAGAGAACCCCACACGCGCTGGCGCACACCGCGCCCGGCACGGACACCCCACCCGGCAATCACGGGCGCACACTGCGCCCAAGAGGCAGCCCACTCAGCGCCGCAATCCGAGCGCCTGTGTCGGATGGTGGCAGTGGGGTGGACGGGCCGGAAGGGCTACCGGTGGCGACGCCCTCCCCAGCCAGCCGACAGCCCGACAGCCCGGCAGGCCGGCAGGCCGGCAGGCCGACAGTCGGCAGGCCGGCGATAGGGGACGTCTAGAGGGTTTGCACGGTGGCGATGCGTTCCTCAAGCTGCTCGATGGTGGCCTGGGCGCTCGGCGGGCCGCCGCAGAGTCGGCGCAGTTCGGCATGGATCTTGCCGTGTGGCTGGCCGGTGCGGTGGTGTCGGGCGGCCACCAGAGCGTTCAGTTGGCGCCGGAGCGCCACGCGACGCTGGGCGGCGCTCATGGGTGCGGGTGGCGCTGCGGTGGCCGCAGCGGCCGGCTGAGCGGCCCCGTCGGCCGTACGGCGGCGTTGGGCGGCGAGTTGTGCGGCCTGCCGTTTGGTCAGCAGCAGCGAGACCTGGTCGGCGGTGAGCAGGCCGGGCAGGCCGAGGTATTCCTCTTCCTCGGGGGTGCCGGCCTGGGCGGCGGTACCGAACGACGCACCGTCGAAGATCACCTGGTCCAGCTCGGCGGTGGCCGAGAGTGCCGCGAACCGCTTCTCCAACTCCCCGCTGGCCTGGTCGTCGCGCTGCGCGCGTTCCAGCAGGTCGTCGTCGAAGCCGTCGGCTTCCTTGGGTTTGCCGAGGACGTGGTCGCGCTCGGTCTCCATCTCGCTGGCCAGCCCGAGCAGGTGCGGCACGCTGGGCAGGAAGACCGACGCGGTCTCCCCGGGTCGGCGGGCCCGCACGAACCGGCCGATCGCCTGGGCGAAGTAGAGCGGCGTGCTGGCGCTGGTGGCGTAGACCCCGACCGCCAGTCGCGGGATGTCGACCCCCTCGGACACCATCCGCACCGCGACCAGCCACCGCTGGTCGGACGCCGCGAACGTCGCGATCCGGGCGGACGCGCCCTGGTCGTCGGAGAGCACCACGGCGGCCTTCTCGCCGGTCACCTGCTCGATCAGCTTGGCGTACGAGCGTGCGGTCTGCTGGTCGGTGGCGATGATCAGACCGCCGGCGTCGGCCATGCCCGCGTTGCGCAGCACTGTGAGTCGGGCGTCGGCGGCCCGCAGCACCTGTGGCATCCAGTCGCCGGCCGGGTCCAGTGCGGTACGCCACGCCTGCGCCACCAGGTCCTGGGTCATCGGCTCGCCCAGTCGGGCCGCCAGCTCCTCCCCCGCGTTGGTACGCCAGCGGGTCTCCCCGGAGTACGCCAGGAAGAGCACCGGCCGGACCACGCCGTCGCGCAGCGCGTCGGAGTAGCCGTACACCGAGTCGGCGCGGGAGCGCAGCAGCCCGTCTCCGCCCCGCTCGTAGCTGACGAACGGGATGGGGTTGTCGTCGGAGCGGAACGGCGTCCCGGTGAGCATCAGCCGGCGTACGGCGGGTTCGAAGGCGTTCTTCACCCCGTCGCCCCAGGACCGGGAGTCGCCGGCGTGGTGGATCTCGTCGAGGATGACCAGGGTGCGTCGGGTCATGGTGCGCCGCCGGTGTACCTGCGGGGCCATCCCCACCTGCGCGTAGGTGACCACCGCGCCGTGGAAGTCGGCTGCGGAGTGTAGGTCGGCGTTGCGGAACGCGGCGTCGAGTTGGATGCCCACCCGGGCCGCCGCGTCAGCCCACTGGTTCTTCAGGTGCTCGGTCGGCGCGACAACGGTGACCGCCTCCACGGTGCCGTCGCCGAGCAGTTCGGCCGCGATCCGCAGGGCGAAGGTGGTCTTGCCGGCGCCGGGCGTGGCGACCGCGGTGAAGTCCTCGGTACGGCGACGCAGGTACTCCACCAGGGCCTTGCGCTGCCAGGCGCGCAACGCTGGGAACGTTTCGAGCACCGGCGTCCGGGCTGCCACGCGAAGCTCCTCTCCGACCGCACGATGGCGGACCCCGGGCGAGGGCCACGAGGTTCCGCCGCCCATGAAAACGCCTCCGCGCAGAAGCTGCCGCGAAGGCCGACTCAGCATAACCAGCACGGGCCGTCGGGCCCAGGCGACGCCACGCTGGTCACAATCCCGCACCCGATCGAACAGCGGCCCGACCGTCTCACCACTCCCGGTCGGTGCGTGGATCCGCCCCGTCGGCACGCGGTGGGCGCAGCGTGGCCACCGGCGCGGACCAGCGTCGACGCAGCGCGATCAGGCGCAGCCCGAAGACCAGGCCGGCGGCGGCGGTGAGCGGTGCGGGCCCGGTCTGGCCGGTGACGTACAGCAGCACCACCAGGACCGAACCGGCCAGTGCGGCCAGCGCGTAGATCTCCCGGCGCAGCACGACCGGGATCTCGGCGGTGAGCAGGTCCCGGCCGAGCCCGCCGCCGATCGCGGTGAGCATGCCGATCAGGCAGGCGCCGACCGCCGGCACCCGGGCGTCGAGCGCCTTGAGTGTGCCGGTGACGGTGAACAGCGCCAGGCCGGCCGCGTCCAGCACCAGCACGGTGGTGCGCAGTCGGGCCAGTTGTGGGTGCAGCCAGAAGACGGCGAGCGCGGTGATCGCGGCGGTGGCCGCATACCGCCAGTCGGCGAAGGCCAGGGGCGGCACCTCGTCGATGACCAGGTCCCGGAAGATCCCGCCGCCGAGGGCGGCGACGAAGCCGACGAACGCGACGCCGAACAGGTCCAGTCGCTTGGCCACCGCCGCCGATGCCCCGGACGCGGCGAACACCGCCACCCCGGTCAGGTCGGCGAGGAGCAGGGCGGTGGAGGTGGTCACCGCCGCAGGCTACGTCGCCGGCCGGAGCACCGGCCGAGGTTCACTCACGGTACGAGTCGTAGATCTCCTTGCACTTGGGGCAGACCGGCGAACCCGGCTTGGCCGCCTTGGTGACCGGGAAGGTCTCGCCGCAGAGAGCGACGACGAAAGTGCCCATGACGGCGCTTTCGGCGATCTTCTCCTTGCGGACGTAGTGGAACATCTCGGGACCGGTATCGGCGTCCTTCAGCTCCGGACGCTCGAGAACCTCTGTGCTCACGTCTGCACCTCCAACCGACAAGTTTGGCAGGTCATCACGGCCGGGTCCACTTGAGGCCGGCCGTGGCCCCACCCCGTACGGTGCCCGTGTGACTGACTTTCGCATCAGCTACGGCACCGAGGTCGCCGAAGCCCTGCGCGACGGCCGACCCGTCGTCGCGCTGGAGAGCACAATCGTCTCGCACGGTCTGCCCCGCCCGGAGAACCTGCGGGTGGCCAGGGAGATCGAGCGGGCAGTTCGGGACGCCGGGGCCGTTCCGGCGACGATCGGCATGATCGCCGGCACGCTGGTCGTCGGCCTGGACGACGCGCAGCTGACCCGGCTGGCCACCGTCGACGGAGTGACAAAGCTCTCCGTCCGCGACCTCGCGGTGGCGGCCGCGACCGGCGCGGACGGCGCGACCACGGTGGCCGCGACCAGCGCGGTGGCCGCCGCCGTCGGTATCGGCGTGTTCGCCACCGGCGGGCTGGGTGGGGTGCACCGGGAGGCCGCGCACACCTTCGACGAGTCGGCGGACCTGGTCACCCTGGCGCAGACCCCGATCGCTGTGGTCTGCGCCGGGGTCAAGTCGATCCTCGACGTGGGCGCGACGCTGGAGCGCCTGGAGACCCTCGGGGTCGCGGTGGTCGGTTACCGCACCCGCCGGTTCCCCGGCTTCTACCTGACCGACGCCGGCTTCGACCTGGACTGGTCGGTGGACTCGCCGGAGCAGGTTGCCGCCGTGCTCGCCGCCCGGGACGAGCACGCCGTGCACACCGGCGGGCTGCTCATTGCCAACCCGCTGCCGGTCGACGAGCAGCTCGACCCGGAGCTGCACGACCGGACGCTCACCGAGGGCCTGGCCCTGCTGGAGCGGGACGGGATCACCGGAAAGGCCGTCACCCCGTACCTGCTCGCGCACTTCCACTCGGCCACCGAGGGCGCGAGTCTGGCGGTGAACGTGCGGATCATTTTGCGCAACGCCGACCTGGCCGCGCGGATCGCCGTCGCCTCGGCGGCACGCGGCACCGCCGTTCCAGCATGACCCGACCGGCCCGGATGGTAGTCGTCGGGGACGTGATCACCGATGTGGTCGCCGTGCTGTCCGGGCCGCTCGCGGCCGGCTCGGACACCGGGGCCGAGATCAGTCTCGGTGGCGGCGGTCAGGCGGCCAACACCGCCGCCTGGATCGCCGCGCAGCGGGTGGACGTCACGCTGGTCGGCGCCGTCGGCGACGACGACGCCGGCCGGGACCGGGTGGCCGAGCTCGAACGGGCGGGCGTCGACTGCGCGATCGAGCGGGTCGAGGGCGCACCGACCGGCACGGTCATCGTGCTGGCCGCCGACGACGAGCGCACCATGGTCAGCCAGCGGGGCGCGAACCTGCGGCTGAGCGCCGCGCACGTCGAGCGGGCCCTCGCGACGGCACCCGACGCTGGGCATCTGCACCTGTCCGCGTACACCCTGCTGGACGCCGAGTCGCGCGGCGCGGGGATGCGGGCGCTGGCCGCCGCCCGCGAGCGCGGGCTCACCATCAGCGTCGACGCGGCGTCCGCGGCGCCGCTGCGGCGAGTCGGCGCGGCGGCGTTCTTGAGTTGGGTACGCGACATCGACCTGCTTCTGGTCAACGCGGACGAGGCCACGGTGCTGGCCGGCGGGCTGGACCCGGCGGCGCAGGGACGGGCACTGTCGGCGACGGCTCGGCGGGTGGTGGTGAAGCGTGGCGCGGCCGGCGCGGTCTGGGTCGACCGGACCACGCCGGTCTGCGTGGCTCCGGCCCGGCGGGTGGCGGTGGTGGACGTCACGGGCGCGGGCGACGCCTTCGCGGCCGGTCTGCTCACCGCGTGGCTCGCCGGCGCCACCCCGACCGCGGCGTTGAGCCGGGCCACCGACCTGGGCGCGCTTGCCGTCTCGACGGCTGGCGCACGGCCTCAGGCGTGACGGCCGGCGCACGGCCACCGGGCCTGGCGCGGCCGTGACGGATCGAACCCTGGCCCGCTCGCGGGTCAGGGTTCGACGTCGATGACCTTGTGCGGGCGCTCCTCGGCGGTGAGGCTCATCGGTGGGGTGTCGTCCTGGTGGCGGGGGTGGAACCGGTTGGCCAGCCGGTGCTCTTCCTTCGGCGGCCGGTCGTTGGCCAGCAGCACGGCCAGCCAGGGGATGAGCACCATGCCGAGGCCGCACAGCGGCAGCCAGAGCCAGAGCAGTGGGGCGTTCGCACCGACCAGGATCGCGCCGACGATGATGCACAGCACCCGGATGCCCATCATCAGGACATAGCGGCGCTGGCGACTGTTGAGCTGATCGTCCTGGCTGCGCGAGGCGTCGGTGATCAGAATCGGCTGGTACGCCTGACGCTTCACCATGGACCTCCTCGAGGGGGTTACGCCTCATCCTGTCACCGCAGGCCCGTGATCAGCGAACTTCGACCCATCCCGCCGCGTGTTACGTGCGTGGTACGCTCCGCGACGTGGGCAGCAGGTTCAGCTTCACCGACGAGGCGTTGGCCAACCTGAGGGTCTACGACGTCACACCCGGGGAAGTCTGGGAGGCGCTGCACAGCGCCCGACGGGTCATCCGGCATCTGGGTGACGACGTGATGGTGGTCTACGCCGCCGCCCGTCGGGGCCGCCGGTTGGCGGTGCTGCTCGCCGAGGCCGATGGCGCCGACAACGACTGGGACATCCTCTCCGCCCGCGAGCTGAGCGACGTCGAGTCCAAGCGCTACGACGAGGCCGTACGGAGATCTCGCTAGATGAGGAGGCCGTGACGATGCACCGTAACGACGCGACCAAGCAGTTCCACGGCGGCGGCGACCGGATCGCCGATCTGATCGACGAGAGCCCGGCGGCGGAGCTGCCCACTCCCGACACCGACGTGCCGATGGTGAGCCGCTCGGTGCGGCTCCCGCTGGACACCTACGAGCGGGTTCGCGCCGCCGCCGACGCCCGGGGCATCGGGGTCACCACCCTGATGCGCCAGTGGATCGAGGCCGGCCTGGCCGACCTGGACGACTCGGCGACTGTCTCCCTGGCTGACGTCCGGCGCGCGCTGGCCTCGCTGGCGCACCCCACCGCCGCCTGAGCAACCACCCCTCACCAGGCCGGTCGCGTCAGCCGCCGGCGGTCTTCGCCTTGGCGGCCGCCTTCATCTGCTGCTTGAACTCCCGCACCCGACGCAGCGAATCGGCGTCGGTGACGTCGGCCACCGACCGGTACGCGCCCGGGTCGCCGTAGTCCCCGGCCGCCTTCCGCCAGTCCTGCGGGGTCACCCCGAACCGCTTGCCGAGCAGGGCCACGAAGATCTGCGCCTTCTGCTTGCCGAAGCCGGGCAGCGCGGAGACCCGGCGCAGCAGCTCCGGCCCGTCGGCGACCTCGGCCCAGAGCAGCGCCGCGTCACCGTCGTAGCGCTCCACCAGCACCTGGCAGACCTCCTGCACCCGGGCCGCCATCGCCTTCGGAAACCGGTGCAGCGCGGGCGGCTGGGCGAAGAGCGCGACCAGGGCCTCCGGGTCGTACCCGGCCAGCTCCGCCGCGTCCAACTGGTGGCCGAGCCGCTGCTGGAGCACGTACGGCGAGGAGAACGCCTTCTCCATCGCCACTTGTTGATCAAGAACCATGCCGAGGAGCAGGGCCAGCGGGCTGCGCTCCAGCAACCGGTTGGCCTCCGGGTCGATGGGCAGAACGAGCGTCATGCGGACCATCCTGCCTGGCCCACCGACCCGGACCGACACCGACGCTCCGACACCAAGCGGCGGGTGACGCTGACCCGGGACGCAACGGGAGGCAGGATGTCGGGGTGGACGAACACGACATGCTGCTCTCCCCCGCCGGCGTCGACGCGCTGCGGACCGCGCTGACCCGGACCGGATTCACCAGCCACGGCATCGCCGAGCGGCTGGGCGCCCAGGCGACCGCCGCGGTCGCCCGTAACGACTACCGGGCCGCGCTGCGCGCCACCGAGGACGGCGACCCGCTGGGCACCCTGATCCGGGTGTTCATCTGCGACCAGACCGAGCCGGAGGCCGCGGTGGCCGCCGCGCTTGCGCCACTGAGCCTGCGGGAGGCGCTGGCCGGCGGGCTGGTCGAGCGGTACTGCGACGGCCTGCGCGCCGGTGTCGACCTGGAGCCGTACGGCGAGGACTGGTGGGTGCTCGCCGACGTGCCGGCCAGCGCCCGCCCGGGTCGCCCGTTGCACGCCGAGCACGTCCTCGGCATCGGTGGGGCGACCCACACCCTGATCGGCGCGACCATGCGCCGGCCCGTCGACACCGCACTGGACCTGGGCACCGGCTCCGGCGTCCAGGCCCTGCACCTGGCCACCCACGCCCGGTCGGTGACCGCCACCGACCTCTCCGAGCGGGCGCTGCGCTTCGCCGCGACCACCGCCGCCCTCAACGGTCAGGACTGGGAGCTGCTCCGCGGCGATCTGGTCGCCCCGGTGGCCGGTCGGCGGTTCGACCTGGTGGTGAGCAACCCGCCGTTCGTGGTCGGCCCGGGCACCACCACGCACGTGTACCGCGACTCCGGCCGGGTCGGTGACGCGATCGGCGCCGAACTGGCCGCCGCCGCCCCGGGCCTGCTCACCGAGGGCGGCACCATGCAGTACCTGGCGAACTGGGTGCACGTCGCCGGCGAGGAATGGGACGAGCGGGTGGCCGGCTGGTTCGCCGGGACCGGCCTGGACGCCTGGGTGATCCAGCGTGAGGTGGCCGACCCGATGGCGTACGTCGACCTGTGGCTCACCGACGTCGGCGAGACCGCCGACCCGCAACGGATGGCCGCCTGGCTGGACTGGTTCGACGCGCACAAGGTGGAGGGCATCGGCTTCGGCATCGTGTCACTGCGCCGGGGCGGGCACGCCGACCCGGTGGTCCGGGTGGAGGACCTGCGCCAGCGGGTGCAGCCACCGCTGGGCGACCAGGTCGCCGCCTGGTTCGACCGCGGGGACTTTCTCCGGGTACGCGACACCGAGGCGTTGCTCGCCGAGCGCTACCGGGCCGCCGAGGGCCTCCAGCTGCGGCAGGAGGCCACCATGGGCGACGAGGGCTGGGGGGTGGATCGGCAGGTACTGGTGATGCCGCACGGCCTGCGCTGGACCGAGGAGATCGACCCGCTGGTGCTGGCGCTGGTCGGTGGCGCCGACGGCCGGCTGCCGCTGCGTGACCAGCTCGCCCTGCTCGCCGCCGCGCACGACGTCGAGCCCGACGAGATGGCCGAGGCCGCCGGCCCGATCGTGGCGCACCTGGTGGAGCGCGGCTTCATCGAGCCGGTGAGCGCCTGATGCGGGCGGTGGTGCAGACCGTCGGCCGGGCCAGCGTGACGGTCGACGGCGAGGTGGTCGGTGCCATCGAGAACGGTCTGCTGGTGTTGCTCGGGGTGACCCACACCGACACCGCTCAGACCGCTCAGACGATGGCCCGCAAGGTGCACGAGGTGCGCATCCTGGACGGTGAACGGTCCGCCGCCGACACCGGCGCGCCGATCCTGGTGGTCAGCCAGTTCACCCTCTACGGCGACGTCCGCAAGGGCCGCCGACCGAGCTGGACCGCTGCCGCCCCCGCCGAGGTCGCCGAACCACTGGTGACAGCGGTCGTCGACGCGCTGCGCCAACGGGGTGCCAAGGTCGAGACCGGCCGCTTCCGCGCCCACATGCTGGTCGAGAGCATCAACATAGGCCCCCAAACCCTCCTCCTAGACCTCTAACCCCGGCCCCTGTCCCCGCCTCCGCCCCCGCCATGTCGTGGCAATAACTTCATGATCAACGGGACGGGGCCGGGGGGCGGGGCGGGAGTGGGGTGGGGTTAGGAGAAGAGGCCTCGGCGGGACAGGGACTGGCGGAGCCAGTTGTCGAGTTCGGCGGTCCAGTCGGTGCGGTCGGCGGTGGCGTGGTCGACAGTGAACCGGCCGAAGGCGTCCCGGCCCTCCGTGAAGACACCGCCGCGCTTGTCGACCTCCAGCACCACCTGCATCTGCTGCGCGTCGGCGATGAAGGTGACCTCCAACTGGTTGATCGAGCGGGCGTACTGCGGCGCCGGGCTGAACTCGATTTCCTGGTAGAACGGCAACGTCTGGCGTACGCCGTAGATGTGACCGCGCTCCACATCGGCGCGGGCGAACCGGAAGCCCAGCCGCAGCAGCGCGTCCAGCAGTCGCTCCTGCGCCGGCAACGGGTGCACCGACACGGCGTCAAGGTCACCCTTGTCGACAGCGCGGGCGACTTCCAGCTCGGTACGCAGCCCCATCGTCATGCCGTGCAGGTGCTGCCCGTACAGCTCGGTGACCGGTGTCTCCCACGGGACCGCGAAGCGGAACGGGAGGTCGTAGCGCTGCCCCGGCTCCAGCCGGAACGCCCCGGTGACCTGCTGGCGGTGGAACTCCTGAGTGGTGTCGTAGTCGTTGTCGCCGCTCTCGACCTCGACCCGGGTGACCAGGCCGAGGGTGACGTGGTCGATGTCGACCTGGTGGTCGCCGCCCAGCACCTGGATGCGGCCCTCCAACTGGCCGCCCGGTCGGCAGTTCGGGTTGGCCAGCACCGTCTCCACCGACGGGCCGCCGACGCCCATCGCCTTCATAAGCCGCTTGAAGACCACACCGTCCTCCATCTGTCGTCCTCGACCGACCAGAGGTGGCCGGCCGTCCGCAACGTAGCCGGGGCGGGCAACCACACACCGGGACGACACACCGCACCAGCGATCCGACGCAATTCCTGTCGGGTGCCCGATCGCCTCACTCCCGTTTTACGCCCCGCCCGCCAAGCTGTTGTCACACCGGCACCACTGGGCCGGGAACACGGCACCGACGTGGAACGGGGAGAGACAGAGATGGTCCTGCAGATGACGGAACACCGGACGCGCCCGGCCACCACGACCGACACCGACGGGGCCTCCGAGGCCCTCGTCGACCTGGACGCCACCGACGAGCGCGGCATCTCCACCGACCTGGTCCGGGCCTACCTCAACGGAATCGGCCGGACGAAGCTGCTGACCGCCGCGCAGGAGGTCGACCTGGCCCGGCGCATCGAGGCCGGCCTGTTCGCCGACGAGAAGTTGGCCACCTGCACCCCGGTCTCCGCGGAGCTGCGGGCCGACCTGGAGCTGATCGTCGCGGAGGGTCGGGCGGCCAAGGACCACCTGTTGGAGGCGAACCTGCGGCTGGTGGTCAGCATCGCCAAGCGCTACACCGGCCGCGGCATGGCCTTCCTCGACCTGATCCAGGAGGGCAACCTCGGTCTGATCCGGGCCGTGGAGAAGTTCGACTACGCCAAGGGCTACAAGTTCTCCACGTACGCCACCTGGTGGATCCGCCAGGCCATCACCCGCGCCATGGCCGACCAGGCCCGCACCATCCGCATCCCGGTGCACATGGTCGAGCAGGTCAACCGGATGGTCCGGGCCCGCCGCGAGCTGGCGGTGACGCTGGGCCGCGAACCAACGGTGGCCGAGGTGGCCCGCGCGCTGGAGATCCCCGAGATCCAGGTCATCGAGCTGATCTCCTACGACCGGGAGCCGGTGAGTCTGGACCAGGCCGTCGGAGACGACGGTGAGAGCGCGCTCGGCGACTTCGTGGCCTCGGTGGACCCGCGCACCGAGCCGGGCGACACCGCCGTCCAGGGCGAGCTGCGCAACGAGGTCAGCATCGTGCTCTCGACCCTGTCCCAGCGGGAGCAGGCGGTCATCCGGCTCCGGTTCGGCCTGGACGACGGCCGGCAGCGCACCCTGGACGAGGTCGGCCGGGAGTTCGGCCTGTCCCGGGAGCGGATCCGGCAGATCGAGAAGGTGACGCTGCTGAAGCTGCGCGCCCCGGAGCGGGCGCAGCGCCTGGAGGCGTACGCCTGCTGACGCACCTGGTTCCCACGGAAGGCCCCGGCGGTTCGCCGGGGCCTTCCGTGCTGTCGGGGTGCTTGACGGCGGCCGCGAGCTGCGATAAAACCAAGTGGTTATTTAACCAGGAGGTTATGGGCGATGGATGCGGAGCTGTTGGACGCGACCTTCGCGGCGCTGGCCCACCCGACCCGGCGGGCCATCCTCGCCCGGCTCGCGCTGAGCGAGGCCACCGTGACGGAGTTGGCGGAGCCCTTCGAGATGAGCCAACCGGCCATCTCCAAGCACCTCAGGGTGCTGGAACGCGCCGGTCTCGTCAGCCGGGGGCGGGACGCCCAGCGCCGACCGTGCCGGTTGGAGGCCCAACCGCTATGGGACGCGGTGGCCTGGCTCGCCGACTACCGCGACTACTGGGCGGAGAGCTACCAGCGCCTCGACGCCCTGCTCGACGAACTCCAAGCCGTCGACCGCACCGACGGCGAGGGTCGGCCCACCCGACCGGACGGAATGGTTCGGTGACCGGCATCGAGGACGCGCTCGTCGTACACGCCCCGGGCGACCGGGAGATCGTGCTGAGTCGACTGTTCGAGGCACCGGCGCGGTTGGTGTTCGCCGCCTTCACCCAACCCGAACTGCTGGTCCGGTGGTACGGCGCACGCGGCTGGAGGCTGACCGAGTGCGACGTCGACCTGCGGGTCGATGGACGGTGGCGGTTCGTGTCACTGGGTCCGGAGGGCGCCCGGATGGTCCAGGCCGGGGTCTACCGGCACGTCGAGCCACCGCACCGGCTGGTCTACACCGAACTCTTCGACGACCAGTCCTATCCGGGCGAGACGGTGGTCAGCCACGAGTTCTCCGAGGTGGCCGGGCTAACGACAGTCACCACCACCCTGCTCTACGCCACCGCGGCAGGGCGGGACACGGTGCTGCGCTACCCGATGGCCCGGGGCGTCGGGCAGAGCTTCACGCGGCTCGCCGAGCTGCTGGTTTCGACAGCGACGACAGAAGGAGAACAACCATGAACTGGACGTTGGAAGTGGTGATCGTGCCGGTCTGCGATGTGGACCGGGCCAAGAAGTTCTACGCCGACCAGCTCGGGTTCACTGTTGACCACGACACCGTGATCAACGACGAGGCGCGCATCGTCCAGCTGACCCCGCCGGGCTCCGGCTGCTCGATCGTGATCGGCAAGGGCGTCATCCCCGACATGTCGCCGGGCTCGCTCAAGGGCCTGCAACTGGTGGTGCCCGACCTGAAGCGGGCCCACGAGGAACTGGTCGGGCGGGGTGTGGAGGTCAGCGAGATCCAGGTGGTGGGTCAGAACCCCCGGCCGGTGCCGGATCCGCTGGACAACGTCGGCTTCGTCTTCTTCGCCGACCCGGACGGCAACACCTGGGGTGTCCAGCAGATCTCCAGCCGCGCCTGACCGGGCCCGCTCACAGGCGACGGGGGCCGGTGTCCGGGCGGGCGACGACGCCACCCACACCCACCTGGGCGTGCAGGACGGAGATGCCGTCCGGGCGGGCGAGCACCGGGTTGAGGGTCAGCGACCGCACCCGGGGTTGTTCGTCGGCGAGCTGACCCACCCGCAGCAGCAGGTCGGCCAGGGCCGCCCGATCGACCGGCGCGGCCCCCCGGTGCCCGCGCAGCAGCGGCGCCGCCCGGGGCTCGTCGACCAGCTCGGCCGCGTCCCGGCCGGTCAGCGGCACCGACCGCCAGGCCCGATCGCCGAGCAGCTCGGTGGCGACCCCACCGAGGCCGAAGCCGACCACCGGCCCGAACGCGGGGTCTTCCACCACCTCCACCACGCAGGCCACCCCGGGCGGGACCATCGGCTGGACCAGCGCGTCCGCGCCGAAGGTCGCCGCCAGGTCGACGTACGCGCGACGGAGGGTCGGCTCGTCGGGCAGGTCGAGCCGGACCGCGCCGAGGTCGAGCCGGTGCCGCAGCCCGGGGGCGGCCGCCTTGAGCGCCACCGGGAAACCCAGCCGCGCCGCCGCCTCGACCGCCGCGTCGGCCGAGTCGACGGGCACCGAGGCCACCACGTCGATGCCGTACGAGGCCAGCAGCGCGCCCGGGTCGGTGGTGTCGGCCCGAAGCGCGGCCTGCGCGGCGGCCCGATCGAGGCCGGGCAGCTCCGGTGCCACCCCGGGCGGACGGCGTAGCCACTCGGCGTACCGGTGTGCATGGGCGAGCGCGCGGACCGCCTCCTCCACGCCGCCGTACGCCGGGACCCCCGGCGGCAGCCGCCCGACCAGGAACGTCGCCACTGTCGGCTTGCCCAGCGCCAGGGCGGCCGGCAGCGCGGCGGTCACGTCCGCGTCCACATCGGTCAGCTGGCCGGGTAGCGGCGGGGCGAAGACCGCCACCAGCGCGTCCACCCGTTCGTCGGCGGCCGTCTCGGCGAGCGCGGCGGCGAACTCGGCGGCACCGGCGCTCGGCCCGACGTCACGCGGATAACCGTCAGCCACGCTGAGGCCGTGCCCGACGCAGGCGGTCGCGGCGAGGCCGGTGAGGGCTGAGGAGTTACCGACCACACCGACCCGGCCGCCGGCCGGCAACGGCTGATTGGCCAGCAGCACCCCCACGTCGAGCAACTCCGGCACGGTGTCCACCCGGATCACCCCGGACTGGGCGAAGAGCGCGGCCACCGCCACCTCGTCCGGCCCTGCGGCGTCACCGACCCCGGGCGGGCGGGCCGGCGAGGCGAGCGCCACGACCGGTTTGGCCCGGCCGATCCGCCGGGCCAGTCGGGCGAACTTGCGCGGGTTCCCGAAGGTCTCCAGGTAGAGCATGATCACGTCGGTGCCGATGTCGTCCTGCCAGTACTGCAGCAGGTCGTTGCCGGAGACGTCGGCCCGGTTGCCGGCCGAGACGAAGCTGGACAGCCCGAGGCCCCGCCGGTCCGCCTCGGCGAGCAGCGCCACCCCGAACGCGCCGGACTGACTGAAGATGCCGACCCGACCGGCCGGCGGCAGCGCCGGGGCGAGCGTGGCGTTGAGGCGTACCGTCGGGTCGGTGTTGGCCACGCCCAGACAGTTCGGGCCGACGACCCGCATTCCGGCCGCGTGCGCCGCGCGGACCAGCGCCCGCTGGGTGGCCGCGCCCTCCGGGCCGGCCTCGGCGAAGCCAGCCGAGATGACCACCAGGCCGTGCACCCCCGCGGCGGCGGCGTCGGCGACCACCGCTGTCGCCGCCTCCGGTGGGACCGCCACCACGGCCAGGTCCACCGGCGCTCCGGCGTCCACCGCCGATGGGTACGCGGGCAGGCCCGCCACCGTCGACGCGCTCGGATGCACCGGCACCACCGCACCGGTGAACCCGCCGTCCCGCAGGTGCCCGAGCACCGCCGCGCCGACGCCCTGGCCGGTGGCGCTGGCCCCGTAGACGACGATGCCGCGCGGGGCGAGCAGCCGGGCGATCGAACGGGCCTCGGTGCGGTGCTCCCGGCCGCGCTGCACCTCCAGGCTGGCCTCGGTGGGCGCGATGGGGAAACTCAGGTGCACCACGCCGTCGGCGTACTCGCGCTGGACCTGGTAGCCGAAATCCGCGAAGACCCGCAGCATCGTCCCGTTTGCCGGCAGCACCTCCGCGACGAAGCTCATGATGTCGTTGCGGCGGGCCGCGTCGGCCAGGTGTTCCATCAGCACCGAGCCGATTCCCCGACCCTGGTAGGCGTCCTCCACCACGAAGGCCACCTCCGCCTCGGGAGCCTGCGGGCCGAGCCGCTCGTACCGGCCGACAGCGACGATCTGGTCGGCGGCCAGCACCACGAACGCCTCCCGGTCGTGGTGGTCCACTGTGACGAAACGGACCAGATCCCGTTCCGGGATGCGCGGGTACGGCGAGAAGTACCGCAGATAGCGGGTGCGCTCGGAGAACCGGCTGTGCATCGCCACGATGCCCGGCGCGTCTGCCGGGTCGATCGGTCGCAACTGGACCGTGCTGCCGTCGCTCAGCAGCACGTCGACCGGCTGGCCCACGGTCGTCACCGGACGGCCCCTCCCCGGCCCGGCTCAGTCCCGCGGATCGTGCGGGTCGAGCCCGAGCAGCGGGAAGACCGTCTTGCGGGTGGCCGTGATCGCCCGGTCCACCGCGTTCGGCTCCCCGGTCGGCTGCCACGGCTCGTACGACGGGTCGGCGTCGTCGGTCATCCGCAGTGGCACCTCCCGGCCCAGACGACGGGAGGCGACCAGATCCCGCCAGGCCGGCGGGGTGAGCGTGGCCGGGTCGATGGGGTCACCGGTGGCGACGGCCAGCAGGTGACTCCAGGCCCGGGGCACCACCTCGACGAGCGCGTAACCGCCGCCGCCGGTGGCCACCCAACGGCCGTCGCACAACTCGTCGGCGAGCGCCCGCATCGCCAGGTAGGTGGCCCGCTGCCCGTCCACAGTGAGGTTCAGATCGGCGAGCGGGTCAAGCCGGTGCCCGTCGGCGCCGCACTGGCTGAACAGCACCTGCGGCCGGAACGCGCGCAGCACCGACGGCACGATCGCGTGGAAGGCCCGCTGCCAGCCGCTGTCGTCCACACCCGGCGGCAACGGCATGTTGACAGCGCTGCCCTGCGCGCCCGGCCCACCCGTCTCGTCCGGGAAACCGGTGCCCGGGAAGAGCGCCAGCGGGGTCTCGTGCAGGCTGACCGTGAGCACCCGCGGGTCGTCCCAGAAGATGTCCTGCACCCCGTCGCCGTGGTGCACGTCGACGTCCACGTACGCGACCCGCTCGGCGCCCAGGTCGAGCAGGCGGGCGATGGCCACCGCGGGGTCGTTGTAGACACAGAAGCCGGACGCTCGGGCGGCCATCGCGTGGTGCAGCCCACCGGCCACGTTCACCGCCCGTCGGGCGTCGCCACGCCAGACCGCCTCGGCGGCGGCCACCGTCGCGCCGGCGATGAGCGCGCTGGACTCGTGCATCCCCTCGAAGACCGGGTTGTCGGAGGTGCCCAGACCGTACCCGGCGAAGAGCGGGTCGCGCGGCGCGTTGCGCACCGCGGCGAGGTAGGCCGGATCGTGCACCCGGGTGAGCAGGGCGTCGTCGGCGGGCTCCGGCTTGACCAGCCGCACCCCTGGACGGTGCAGGATGCCCAGCTCGCGGGCGAGCGCAATGGTCAGCTCCACCCGGACCGGGTCGAGCGGATGGTCACCCATGTCGTAGGCGAGCAGCGACTCGTCCCACACCACCACCGTGTCGTCGGACATGAGCCCATCGTCGCACGAGGACCGACGCCGGCCCACCGCACGCGCTGGTCAGCGGCCGGGTGTCGACCCGGAGGCGACCGGCCGGGCCGGGTCGGCGACCCAGTTGCTCCACGATCCAACGTAGAGCGCGGCGTCCGTACGGCCGGCCAGGTGCAGCGCGAGCACCGCCTGTGCGGCGGTCACCCCCGAGCCGCAGTACGCCCCGACGGCTCGCCCCTCGGTCACCCCGGCGGCGGCGAACCGCTCGCTCAACAGGTCGGCGGCCAGGAATCGGCCGTCCGGTCCGACGTATTCCCCGGCGGGCAGGTTCGCCGCTCCCGGCACGTGCCCGGCGACCGGGTCGATCGGCTCGACCTCACCCCGGTAGCGCGGCGCCGCCCGGACGTCGAGCAGCACGGCGTCGTCCGCGGCGGCCTGCCCCGCATCGAGCACCGGGAGATCACCGGGGCGCACCACGACGTCACCGGGGGGTGGGGCGGGCGGGTCGGTGGAGACGGGCCGGCCGGCGCCGACCCAGGCCGGGAAGCCGCCGTGCAGCAGGCGCACCGGGCGGTGCCCCGCCCAGCGCAGCGTCCACCAGGCCCGCGCGGCGGCCATGCCGTCGCCGCCGTCGTACACCACCACCGGGTGACCGGCGCGGACGCCGGCGGCCCGGAGCGCGGCCTGCAACGCGGCCGGGTCGGGCAGGGGGTGCCGACCGCCCGCGCCCGGCGCCCCACAGAGCGCGGTGTCCAGGTCGACGAAGACCGCCCCGGGCAGGTGGCCGGCGAGGTAGTCGTCGCGGCCGGGCGGGCCGATGAGCCGCCAGCGGACATCGAGCAGGGTGGGCGGATCGGCCTGGCCGAGCTCGGCGACGAGCTGATCGACCTCGACCAACGGCCCCTGGGTACCGGACATGGCGACCATCCAACACCATTCGCGTAGACGGCACGCGGTTCGGCGGCGGTCGCCACTCGTTCACCGGGGTAACATCGTGCACCGGAGGGCCGCTGACCTTATGAAGTCTCACGACCTGGTCGATACGACCGAAATGTACCTGCGCACCATCCTTGAGCTGGAAGAGGAAGGGGTGCCGCCGCTGCGTGCCCGCATCGCCGAGAGGCTGCAGCAGAGTGGCCCCACAGTGAGCCAGACCGTCGCCCGGATGGAGCGCGACGGCCTGCTCACCGTCGAGGGAGACCGGCACCTGGCGCTCACCGCCCAGGGGCGCGGCAGCGCCGTGTCGGTGATGCGCAAGCACCGCCTCGCCGAGCTGCTGCTGGTCAACGTCATCGGGATGCCCTACGAGGAGGCCCACGAGGAGGCCTGCCGCTGGGAGCACGTGATGAGCGACGCGGTGGAGAAGCGGGTCTACGACCTGCTCAACCGGCCGACCCGCTCCCCGTACGGCAACCCGATCCCGGGGCTACAGGAGCTGGGTTCGCCGGCGGTGGAGACCACCGAGGCCGCCGAGGGCGAGCGCAACCTGGCCTTCCCGGGCCTGTCCGGGCCGGTCGTGGTGCGCCGGATCTGCGAGAGCGTGCAGAAGGACGCCGACGTGCTGCGGCAACTGCACGCCGCCGGTGTCGACCCGGGCGCCACGGTGACAGTGGCTCAGGAGCGCGACGGAGTGTCGATCGACCGCTCCGGTGACCGGGTGCGGCTGCCCCGCGAGGTCGCCTCCCGGGTCTTCGTCGCCGCCAACTGACCAACCGGGTGCCCGGGCGTCACAACGCCCGGGTGTCCACCTTTTTCGCCAGCGTCGCCAGGTCGCCGGTCAGCTTCTCCACCGCCGAGCGCTCACTGCCACGGGCCGCGGTCCAGCTCACCGTGGCCAGCCGTCCGTCGGCGGCCAACCAGCCCACCTCGGCGACCGGCCCGCGCCCGCTCGCCGCGGCGGTGGTCCGCTTGTACGCCTGCTGACCCAGCCCGGTGACCTTCGCCGCCTTGTCCGGCACCACGTCCGCGCCGAAGCTGGCCTTGTCGATCGTGGTTTCGGTCACGCTGAGCGTCAACTCCGGCAGGGTCGCACCCTCAGCCCGGGCCACGCAGGTGTGGGTGTCGCCCTGTTCGCTGGCCGCCGCCACGTCGAAGCGGACCTTCACCACCTGCTCGATCACCGCGAAGTCCAGCAGACGGCACGCGCCGCCCGCGGAGGCCGCCGCCGCGTCCACCGCGATCGGCACCGGCGGCGGCACCGCCACCGGTTCCGCCTCGTCGGCGCAGCCACTCACCAGCAGCCCGGCCAGCCCGACGACCACGATCCGACCGCGCACATTCCACCCTCTCGCCGACCGACGGCGGAAGGTGCCCGCCTGCTGTCCGTCGGACACCGTACGGGGTGTCGGTGTCGTGCGAAAGCCCCCGCTGACGGCTATTCCGACGGTGCGTCATCCACGTACGGGCAGTGCCGGCAGCCGCGCCCGCAGCACGTGCCACGGCGGGCCAGGAACTCGGCGCTGAGCACGAACAGCCCGGTCGCCGGGTCGAGGTAACCGGCCTCACCGGCAGCCAGCGCGGCGGTGTGCGCGGCGAGGATCCGGGCCCGGTCGGGATGGTCGGACGGCAGCCGGGACGGGTGCGGCTCGGTGAGCGGCCGATCGGCCAGGGGTCGTCGCTCTCCGGTCACCGCAGCAGTCTAGGGACGGCGTGGTCAGGCTCAACCGTGGCGGGCCAGCGCGGCGGCCACCTCGTCGCGGCCGGCGCCCGCGGCGAGAAGGAGGCGCAGCAGCACCCGGGCCTTTACGGGTCGAGCAGCTCCCCGGTTGAGCAGGCCGCGTCGTTGCAGGTCGGTCTCCGAACCGACCGCCCGGTACGTGTGCCGCAGCACCGACCCGGCCCCGGAGCGGGACGTGCGCACGACCGGCATCCGCTCGGCGCCCGGGATGCGACGACGTGCCCCCGGCGTCGTCGCGGCGGGCGGTCGTTTCGTCGTACGGTCCGACGACGATCGGTTCGACACCCGTCGACGCTACGGAGGGGAAACGATGCGGAAGATCGTTGTGCAGATGAGTGTGTCGCTGGACGGGTTCTTCGAGGGCCCGGGCGGCGACATCGGCTGGCACCAGGTCGACGACGAGTTGCACCAGCATTTCAACGACGCGATCGCGCCGATGGGCGGGTTCCTCACCGGCCGGGTCACCCACGAGCTGATGGCCGCCTACTGGCCGACCGCCGACCAGGACCCGACCGCCAGCGGCCCGGAGCGCGAGTTCGCCCGCATCTGGCGGGACATGCCGAAGGTCGTCTACTCGCGCACGCTCGACCACGCCGACTGGAACGCCACAGTGGTGCGCGAGGTCGACGTCGATCAGGTCCGCAGGCTCACCGCCGAGCCGGGCGGCGACCTGGCGCTCGGCGGGGCCGACCTGGCCGCGACGTTCGCCCGGCACGACCTGATCGACGAGTACCGGATCTACGTCCACCCGGTGCTGGTCGGTCGGGGCCGCCGACTCTTCCCCGAGGCGGACGCCCCGACCGGTCTGCGACTCGTGGAGAGCCGCGTCTTCGGCAACGGCGTGGTCCTGCTCCATCATGAGCGGGTCCGCTGACCGATGATCACCACCTTCGACGCGATCGACGGGACCACGCTCGCGTACCGGACCGTCGGAACCGGAGACCCACTGGTCTGTCTGCCGGGCGGGCCGATGCGCGACTCCGCGTACCTCGGTGACCTCGGCGGTCTGGGCGCGCACCGGACGCTGGTCATCCTCGATCCGCGGGGCACCGGCCGGTCGGCGGCCCCGGTGGACGTCTCGACGTGCCGCTGCGACCGCATGGTCGACGATGTGGAGGCTCTGCGCGGGCACCTGGGCCTCGGCCGGCTGGATCTGCTCGGGCACTCCGCCGGCGCCAACCTGGCTCTGCGGTACCTGACCGGGCATCCCGATCGGGTGGGCCGACTCGCGCTGGTCAACCCGAGCATCCGAGCGGTCGGGCTGGAGGTGACCGCAGCGCAGCGTCAGGAGGTCACCCAGGCCCGGGCCGGCGAGCCATGGTTTCCGGTGGCAGCAGCGGCGGTGGAGTCCATCCTCGCGGGTCGAGCCGGGCCAGCCGCCGCGCAGGAGATCGCGCCGTTCCTGTACGGCCGGTGGGACACGGCCGCTCAGGTCCACCAGGCCGCCGAGTCCGGCCAGCGCAACGAGGAACTGGCGCGGGTCTTCAGCTCCGAGGGCGCCTTCGATCCGCCGGCCACCCGTGCGGCGCTCGCCGCACATCGAGGCCCGGTGCTGCTGCTCGCCGGTGCTGTCGACCTGGCCGCGCCGCCGGGCCTGGTGGCCCAGTTCGCCGAGCTGACTCCGCGCGCCGAGCTGGTCGTCCAGCCGGGCGCGGGGCACTACCCGTGGCTGGACGACGCCGAGGCGTTCACCGCGACGGTCGCGGCGTTCCTCGCCGGCTCGGGTGGTGCTTGAGTCTCCACCGGGGGGAGACACGAGGGTGGGGGCATGAGCGGGGAGACGCGGCACACCATCGGCGAGCTGGCCCGACGGACCGGCCTGAGCGTGAAGACCATCCGGTACTACGCCGACAGCGGGATCGTGCCACCGACGGACCGGAGCCCCGGCCGGCTACCGGCGGTACGGCCCGGAGGCCGTGGCCCGGTTGGAGCTGGTCCGGACGCTGCGTGACCTGGGCCTGGACCTGGCCACCATCCGGCGGGTGGTGAACCAGGAGGTGACATTGCCCGAGGTGGCCGCCGCACACGCCGAGGCGTTGGCCGTGCAGATCCGGGTGCTGCGGCTGCGCCAGGCGGTGCTCACCGTCGCGGCGAGGCGCGGTTCGGGCCCGGCCGAGGTGGACGAGCTGCACCGCCTGGCCCAGCTCACCACCCGGGAACGGGGGCAGTTGGTGGCCGACTTCCTGGACAGCGTCTTCGCCGGCCTCGGCGACCAGCCGGCATACCCGGGTGTGATCGTCTCGATGACACCGGAGCTTCCCGAAGACCCCAGCATCGAGCAGGTCGAGGCGTGGCTGGAGTTGGCCGAGCTGTGCCGGGAGCCGGAGTTCCGGGCCCGGATGCGGCGGCTGGCCCGGCAGCACGCCGCCGACCACGACGTCCCGGGGGTGCCCCGCCCGGACGCCGTCGCGGTGGTCCGGGACGCGGTGGCCCCCGCCCTCGCTGTCGGTCTCGACCCGACCAGCCCGGACGCCGATCCGGTGGTCGGGGCCGTCACCGGCCGGTACGCGAGCCTGCACGGTCACCGGGACGACGCCGACCTGCGTCGGCGGTTGCTCGGCCGGCTGGTGCTGGCCAACGACCCCCGGCGAGACCGCTACCTCGACCTGTTGGCGGTGCTCAACGGCTGGTCCACCGGCGATGCGACCGCGCCGGCGGTGGACTGGTTCATCCGGGCCCTGCGCGCCCGGATGCCCGAGCCGGCTCGTTGAGCTGACCCGGCCCCCGGGCCGCTTGGCGGCCGGGGCCGCTTGGCGGCGTCAGCCGAACCAGGTCATCGCCTGGCCGTGGCCTCTGGCCCAGGCCAGCGGCTTCCCGTCGAGCGCGAGGACGTTGTGCAGCGCATCGCTCGGCGGGGCGGGCAGCCCGTCGTACCGGAGCACCTCCGGCCCCTCGTTCGCGACCCAGTGCCCGCGCAGCTCGCGGACCAACCGGACGAATGCGTCCCGGCGCGACGGCGGCACCTGGTAGAGCACGGACGTGTGGAAAACCACAAGCGTCGCATCGGTCGGCGCCCGCGCGGCCAACGCCGGCAGGTCGTCCACCAGGTCACCGCGGACCAGCAGCGGCGGGTCGGCAGCGGCGACCGCCGCCGCGGCCCGCAGCCGGGCCCGCCGGTGGCCGTGCTCCGGCCAGATCAGCGCGTCCAACCAGGACACGTCGTCGGGGTCGGTCACGTCGAGCGGGTTGAGGTCCAGGCCGGCCCGCCACACCACCTGAGGTACGCCTGCCGGCGGCACCAACCCGTTGGCCGCGCAGTCGAGGACCGGCTCACCGGAGCCGACCTCATGGTCGCCGTACCGGTACGCGTACCGGTCGGGGTAGAGGCAGAGCCCGGCCGACGCGCCGACCTCCAGCAGGGCCAGGGGCTGCGGCAGCCCGGCGAGCACCGGCAGCAGGACCGCGCACCGGCCCGCCTCGTTCGTCTGGGTCGCCCGGGTGCGCATCTGCGTCTCGATGGCCGGCCAGTGCGTCACCACGTAGTCGCGGAACGCGGCCGGGTCGTCGACCGGACCACCGAGCCAGCGGACGACGCCGAACAGCAGATTCGGCTGCCGGTTGGCCGGGGGAAGCCCGTCGAGCAGCGTGAGCAGGTCGTCGTCGCGGGCGACGGCCTGCGACAGTCGCTCGTACGTGGGCGACACCCCGCGCGCCTCGCGGCTGCCGAACTCGGCGTACGCCTCAGCGGTCGTCATGCCCTCATCGTCGCAGCCCATTCCTCGGAAATTCAGCCCCCATTCCCGTGCGCTGACTCACCCGCCTCGTAGAGTGCTGCGGCGGTCGGACCGTTGAGCAGCAGCTCAGTGAGGGTTCGGGCCAGGGCAACGGGGAGGAACGTGTCGTGCGGGGTGACGGTGTTCGGGTACTGATCGTCGGCGGAGGTGTCGCCGGCCTGGCGGCGGTGGCCGCGCTGCGCGAGTGGGGCGCGACGATCGACGTCGTCGAGCGGGCGCCCGGGCCGACCGACTCCGGCACCGGGATGTACCTCACCGGCAACGCGACCCGGATGCTCGACGTACTCGGTCTGCGGGAGTCGGTCGCCGACGTCGCCGTGGAGATCAGCCGGCAGCGCAGCGCCAACCAGCGCGGGCGGCGGCTCTTCGACATCGACGTGGCCGCACTGTGGCAGGGCGTGGGGCCGTGCGTGTCGCTGCCCCGGGCGCAGCTGCACCGGGCGCTGCTCGACGGCGTCGGCGACGCCCCGATCCGCTGGGGCCGCCAGCCGGTCGCGCTCCTGCCGGAGGGCGACCAGGTCGCCGTCGAGTTCGACGACGACAGCACCAGCCGGTACGACCTGGTACTCGGCGCGGACGGGGTGAACTCGACGGTCCGCCGGCTCGCCTTCGACGGCCAGGCCGCCCGCGACCTCGGCCAGTACGCGTACCGGTGGGTCGCTCCCCGCATCGACGACGAGCCGGTCTGGTTGGTGCAGTTGGGGCGCGGCAGGCAGTTCCTGACGATCCCGATCAGCGCCGAGCAGACGTACTGCTACTACAACGACGGCCCGGTGGCCGACCGGCCCGGCTGGCGCGACGAGCTGGCCGAGACGTTCACCGAGCCGGCGGCCACCATGCTCAAGGCCCTCGACTACGACGACAGCACCCTGTACGCCGGGCCGAACCAGGAGGTCGTGCTCGACTCTTGGTCCCGGGGGCCGGTGCTGCTGATCGGCGACGCCGCCCACGCCACCTCACCGAACATGGCCCAGGGCGCGGCGATGGCCCTGGAGGACGCCGTCGTGCTCGCCTCGTCGTTGGCCAACTCCGATTCCGTCGCCGACGCGCTGCGTGGTTTCCAAGCGCGGCGGCGCCCACGTACGAACTGGGTGCTCAGTCAGACCCACCGCCGGGACAGGGCCACCGGGCTCCCGCCCGCGCTGCGCGACCTGGTGATGCGCCGTCTCGGCGAGCAGATGTTCCGCTCGAACTACGGCCCCCTGTTCGCCCAGCCCTGACCGGCCGGATCCGGCCGGGACGAGCGCATCGCCGCTCACGGCAGCTGGCCCGGCCGGTCGACGATGGCGATGCGGAGTAGCGCGACAGCGTTGTACAGGGACTCCTTGCCGTTGCGTATCACCGATCCGCGGGTGCCAAGGTAGACGTGGGTGACCCGATCGAAGATGAGATCCGAATTACCGCCGATCACCCCGGGCATCCGGATCGCCACCCCGTGCCGGCCAGCCGCGTCCACCACGTCGCCCGAGATGACGACCGCTCCGGGCTCCCGCGCCAGCACTTCGAACAGCGCCGCGAGCGCTCGGGGCGGCACGTAGCCGTCCAGCATCGACCGCGCGGTGGTGTAGGCCATGCTCTCGCCCCCGTAGACGGCCTCCTCGTCGGCGCCTTCGGGAAGGTGCAGGTCGACCGGGTGTTCCCGAAGGTATGGAAGCAGCTCGTCCGGGTCGGTGGGCAGGTCGCCGTGGTACGCGGGCGGCTGGAACGCGTCGAGCTCCTTCTCGGGATCGGCGGCATCGCCCATGCGGAGCACCCTCAGCTCACCCCACCCGTTCGGATCGGCCTCCGGTCGGTACCGTGCTTGCGTGTACGCGACTCCGCCGGCCGACTGCCACAGTTGGTTCCGGATGGTCTGGTACGGGCCACTGGCTGGCAGCTCACGAATCGTCGCCAGGGATTCCGTGAAGACGTACTGGTCGGGTCGGGCGGTGAGCTCCGGCTGTTGTCGGGCGGCGTCGGCCGCCAGGTGGAAGATCTCCGCCGCGCTGGCCGTGGGGGGCGGCTGATCGCCCAACCTCATGGTCTGGACCACCAGCGCACCGGCGGTCAGCGCGACCGCCAGCCCGAACGCTCCGGCGAGGCGCCAACCGCTGAAGAACCGGCTACGACGTCCGGTGGGACGGGCCGCCGACGCCATCTCGGCCCGGTGGGCGACGTGTGCGGTCAGATCCCGGAGGAGCTGCTCCTCGAAGCCCTGCGGCGACCGTTCGGTCTCGTTCATCGTCATCTCCGTCTCATCAGGCGAGGGTGGTGACCGGGCGGGCGAGCACGGCGCGGACGACGCGGCGGGCGCGATGCAGGCGGACCCGAGCGGCGACCGGCGACACCCCCAGCACGGTCGCGGCCTCCGCGACGGTGAGGCCGTCCACGGCGACGAGTTCGACAAGGATCCGGGTGCCTTCGGGCAGCTCGCTCAACGCCCGGTGGGTGCGGCGGGCCGCCGACTCGGCGTCGATCCGCTCCTCGATGCGGGCGATGTCATCGGAGCCCAGGTCCCGCCGTCCGGCCAGGCGGCCGGTCACCCGCAGCCGCTGGGCCGCCCGACGCCGCTCGTCGCCGATGACGTTGCGGGCCACCCCGTACAGCCAGCCGATCTGGCTACCCCGGTCCGGCCGGTAGCCGGCCGCCGACTCGATCACCGCCAGGAAGACATCTGCGGTGAGGTCGGCGGCGAGGTGCGGGTCGTCGACCCGCCGCGCCACGAACCGGCCCACCGCCTCCAGGTGCCGCCGGTAGAAGACCTCGAAGGCCACCGGGTCGGCTCCGATGCCGGAGATGTCGTCATCGGCGTGGCTCGGCTCATTCACAGGCCGTCCTCCCTCGTAGCCGTCACACCCCTTCTTCGTCAGACGGAGCACGGGTGTTACCGAACACCCGGCCGTAGGGTGACGGCGTGATCACCTGCGTCGTGCACTACACCATCGATCCCTCGCAGATCGAAGCGTTCGAGGACTTCGCCCGGGCATGGATGCGGCTGGTGGCCAAGCACGGTGGCGTGCACCACGGCTACTTCCTGCCCGCCGAGGGCGCCAGCGACAAGGCCGAGGCGCTGTTCAGCTTCGAGAGCCTGGCGGCGTACGAGCGTTACCGCGCACGGTTCGGCAACGACCCGGAGTTCCTCGCGGCGGACAGCATCCGCGACAACTCGGGTTGTGTCGTGCGGTACGAACGAACGTTCATGCGTCCGCTCCTGCCAACCGACTGAGCCCGCCCGGCGCTGAAGGCGGCACTGCTGGTCCAGTTGGGCAACCGCCCTGGTGATGCGGCATCATCAAAGCACCGGCGACTGGCGGCACGGGGATGGTGAAACCATCGGGGAGCCTCTCGCGGGCGTCGACCGCCTGGGCGCCTGCGTCGAGGAACCATCATGACCACGACCAGCCAATCCGCAGGACAGCACACCCCGTCGGGCCTGGCCCGGCTCCTGCCGGGTGCACCCGTCGCCGAAGCCGTCCTGGCCGAGACCGCCGACGCGGCCGCCCGCCTGGGCAGCCGCGGGATCACACCGAGCCTCGCCACCATCCTCGTCGGCGACGACGACGCCAGCGCCGGCTACATCGCCATCAAGCAGCGTCAGGCCGCCGCGCTCGGGTTCGCCTCCCCGCACGTCCATCTGCCTGCCACCGCCACCCAGGCCGAACTGCACCAGGCCATTGCCCGGTTCAACACCGACCCGGCCGTGCACGGGCTGCTCGTGCAGTACCCCGTGCCGGGACATCTGGACTACGACGCGGCGCTGCAGACCATCGACCCGGACAAGGACGTCGACGGGATGCATCCGCTGAACATGGGGCGTCTCGCCGTCGGCCTGCCCGGTCCGCTGCCGTGCACCCCCGCCGGCATCGAAGCCCTCCTGGCGTACTACGAGATCCCCGTCGCCGGTCGTGAGGTCGTCATCCTCGGCCGGGGTGCCACCCTCGGCCGGCCCCTGGCGATGCTGCTCGCCCAGAAGCGCCCGACCGCCAACGCCGCCGTCACCGTCGTCCACACCGGGGTGCCGGACTGGGACCGCTACACCCGCCGCGCCGACATCCTCGTCGCCGCCGCCGGCGTACCCGGGATCGTTCAGCCCGAGCACGTCAAACCGGGCGCCGTCGTCATCGGCGCTGGCGTCCGCTACGAGGGCCGACGCCTCCTGCCGGATGTGGACGAAGCGTGCGCCGCGGTCGCCGGCGCGATCACGCCCCGGGTCGGGGGCGTCGGTCCGACCACCGTCGCGATGCTGTTCCGCAACGCCGTGCGCGCCGCCGAACGCGCGAACCAGTAGCCCAGTTCCGCTGCCACCGCCGAGATCACTTGATGCTGAGTAGTCAGAACGGGTCGTTCACACCTACTCAGCATCAAGTGATCGAGCCGGCTTCCTGCGCTTTGAGATCTCCTCCAGCTGCTGGCGCTGGCGGTGGCGGTGGCGCACCATCTCGCCCAGACGATCCACTGGTGCGAGTTGTCGCTGCGGTGCCCGATAGCAAGAATCCCAGCAGGTCGGCCCGTCACTTCACGAGAGGCGCCTGGGTACGGTTCGTAGTATCCGGTAGTCGGCACCTCAGGCTCTTCCACTCCCGGCGACTTCCTCGTCATCATTCTTGCCTGCGGCACTCTTAGCTCCCCCAGAAATCAGCATCAAGATGATGGCGCCGCCGATCACCCAGGGCCAATAATTGGTCTCCTCGCTGGGACGCTTCTCGGCCCAGGTGCGAACGTCCAGGTGGACCGTGGTGCGACCACCGTCACGACGCAGCCGCTTGACTGTCAAAAGGCTTCTTCTGCCGGCGTCAGTGAGCACACAGTAACGCGCGCCCACCTTCAATTCTTTGAACGGTACGGCGCCATCTGGGACATAATCGGTATTGGCGGAACACATACCAAAGGTCGCTGCTGCGGAACTCTCGACCACCGCGATCTGGGTGCCAGCGTTCAGACTCCGGACGACAGCTTCGCCATTGTTGCCGAGGTCCTGCTTCGTGCTGAGCACGTCTGTCACGTTCCAATCAGGGCACAGAGAATCTAGATCCGCGTAGTAGCCCTCCGAGATGACCAGGACGCCGTCGTGACGTACGACATCGACGGCACCAGTGCCGCTGGGCGTGGGTGCGATCCCGGCCGGGGAGGCACACGGTTCCGCGCTCCCCGCCGAAGAACTCGCTGATGGAGACACGCTCGCCGACGGAGACTCGCTCGCAGAAGGGGACTGATCTGGCAAAGTGCGCTCATCTTGAGCCTTCGGCCCCGTCGACGTCGGCCCCCCGTTCGCAAAGAGTCCCGCCGCGACAACGATCAGTAGGCCCACGGCCATCACGGCGAGGCCAGCCAATACGCTTGGCCGCTTGAAGAACGAGACGTGGAGCTGGGAGCCTTCGTCACCTTGGGCGGACGACCTGCGCTGCTGCTCAACCAACGCCCCGGTGAACGTCCCGAGTGCAAGCAACATGCCGATGACGCTCGCGGCCTTGTCGGCCCGGTCGAGAGAATTCTCGCCCATGCAAACCGCCAGCAAGATCCAGGTCGTGAGCGCTATGCACGCCACCACGACGGCTGGGTGGATCTTCCTGCGGGGCGTCGGCGGCTCCGTCATCCCGGCATGATCTCAGACTGTCCCCACGGCATCATCCCTGATCTATGTCGGCTAGAAGACAGACTGTGCGGAACGGCCGGGGCCAACAATCGAAGGCCGCATGCCTCGAAGTCATATATATACCTCTGGGGCATATCGCCAACAGGCACATATTTCCTCGCGAGTCCGCGAGCATCTGGAAACGGCGCTGCCCCGACTCCCACGAGGGAAGCCGGGGCAGCGCCGCGTTTCGCGTACGTCAGCTGCAGCCGCTGGTGGAGCCGCAGCCCTCGCAGACGTAGCAGCTACCGGCCGGGCGCATCTTCGTACCGCAGGTGAAGCAGAGCGGCGCGTCGGCGGCCTTGCCGATCACGGCCTCCAGCAGTTCGGTGCTGGAACCCACGCTCGGAGCCGGCTTGGCGGCGGCCACGTCGGCCATCTCCTGTGCCGGCTGGGCCACAGCCTCCGGCTTGGCTGGGGTCTCCACCGGCGCGGACGACGCCATCGCGGTGAGCTCGGCGCCGGTGACGCCGGCGGCCTCCGCGTCGGCTTCGGCCCGCAGCTGCGCGGCCCGCTCCGAGGCGGTGAAGATGCCCAACTCGGCGCGGCGCTCGTAGGGCAGGAAGTCCAGCGCCAGGCGACGGAAGATGTAGTCCATCACCGAGGCCGCCATCCGCACGTCCGGGTCGTCGGTCATGCCGGCCGGCTCGAAGCGCATGTTGGTGAACTTGCTGACGAACGTCTCCAGCGGCACGCCGTACTGCAGGCCGATGCTGATGGCCACCGAGAAGGCGTCCATCACGCCGGCCAGGGTCGAGCCCTGCTTGGACATCTTCAGGAAGACCTCACCGAGGCCGTCGTCCGGGTAGGACGATGCGGTCAGGTAACCCTCGGCGCCACCGACGGAGAAGCTGACCGTCTCGGACGGGCGCTTCTTCGGCAGGCGCTTGCGCACCGGCCGGTACTCGATGACCTTCTCGACCGCGGCCGGCGCGGCCGGTGCGGTCTCGACGGCGGCCGGCTCGGTGGCCTTGTTCGACTTGGCCACCGAGAGCGGCTGGCCGACCTTGCAGTTGTCCCGGTAGATCGCCAGCGCCTTGAGGCCGAGCTTCCAGCCCTCGAAGTAGATCTTCTCGACATCCTCGACGGTGGCCGCCTCCGGCATGTTGACCGTCTTGGAGATGGCGCCGGAGACGAACGGCTGGATGGCCGCCATCATCCGCACGTGACCCATCGGGGCGATCGTCCGCTCCCCCATGGCGCAGTCGAAGACCGGGTAGTGCTCCGGCTTGAGGCCGGGGGCGTCCACCACGTGGCCGTGGTCGGCGATGTGCTCGACGATCGCCTCGACCTGCTCCTCGGGGTAGCCGAGACTACGCAGGGCACGCGGAACCGTCTGGTTGACGATCTGCATCGAGCCGCCGCCGACCAGCTTCTTGAACTTGACAAGCGCCAGGTCCGGCTCGACGCCGGTCGTGTCGCAGTCCATCATGAAGCCGATCGTGCCGGTCGGGGCGAGGACGCTCGCCTGTGCGTTGCGCCAACCGAACTTGTCGCCGATCTTGTTGCCCTGGGTCCACTGCTTGGTCGCCTCGCGGACGATCGCGGTGGCCACCGGGCTGGTCGGCTTGATCTCGTCGTTGGCCGCGGCGTGCTTGCGCATGACCCGCTTGTGCGGCTCCGCGTTGCGGGCGTAGCCGTCGTACGGGCCGACGACGCCGGCCAGCTCGGCCGAGCGGCGGTAGGCGGTGCCGGTCATCAGCGACGTGATCGACGCGGCGACCGAGCGGCCCTGGTCCGAGTCGTACGGCAGGCCGGTGGCCATCAGCAGGGCGCCCAGGTTGGCGTAGCCGATGCCGAGCTGCCGGTAGGCGCGGGAGGTCTCACCGATCTTCTCGGTCGGGAAGTCCGCGAAGCAGATGGAGATGTCCATCGCGGTGATGACGAACTCGACGGACTTGACGAACTTCTCCACCTCGAAGCCACCGTCGGCGCGGAGGAACTTCATCAGGTTGAGCGAGGCCAGGTTGCACGAGGAGTTGTCCAGGTGCAGGTACTCCGAGCACGGGTTCGACGCGGTGATCCGCCCGGTCTCCGGGCAGGTGTGCCAGTCGTTGATCGTGTCGTCGTACTGCAGGCCCGGGTCGGCGCACTCCCAGGCGGCCTGGGAGATGGTGCGGAACAGCTTCTTGGCGTCGACGGTGTCGATCACCGAGCCGTCCAGCCGACCGCGCAGGTCGAAGCCCTTACCGTTCTCCACCGCCGACATGAACTCGTCGGAGACGCGGACCGAGTTGTTGGCGTTCTGGTACTGCACGCTGACGATGTCGGAGCCACCGAGGTCCATGTCGAACCCGGCGTCACGCAGCGCGCGGATCTTGTCCTCCTCGCGCGCCTTCGTGACCACGAACTCCTCGATGTCCGGGTGGTCCACGTCGAGGATGACCATCTTGGCCGCCCGGCGGGTCGCGCCACCGGACTTGATGGTGCCGGCCGAGGCGTCCGCGCCGCGCATGAAGCTGACCGGGCCGGAGGCGGTGCCACCGGAGGAGAGCAGCTCACGGGACGAGCGGATGCGTGACAGGTTGACCCCGGAGCCGGAGCCGCCCTTGAAGATCAGCCCCTCCTCCTTGTACCAGTCGAGGATCGAGTCCATCGAGTCGTCGACGGCCAGGATGAAGCAGGCGCTGACCTGCTGCGGCGACGGCGTGCCGACGTTGAACCAGACCGGCGAGTTGAAGCTGAACACCTGGTGCAGCAGCATCCAGGTCAGCTCGTGCGCGAACACCTCGGCGTCGGCCGGGCTGGCGAAGTAGCCGTACTCCTCACCCGCGGTGCGGTAGGTGGTGACCACCCGGTCGATCAGCTGCTTGAGCGACCACTCCCGCTCCGGGGTCCCCACCGCTCCCCGGAAGTACTTGGTGGTGACGATGTTGGCCGCGTTGACGCTCCACGACTCCGGGAACTCCACCCCACGCTGCTCGAAGTTGATCGAGCCGTCCCGCCAGTTCGTCATGACGACGTCCCGGCGCTCCCAGGAGACCTCGTCGTACGGGTGGACCCCCTCGGTCGTCCACACCCGCTCGATCTTCAGCCCCGCGCCTGCCTTGTTTCGTGAACGGCTAGTTGTCACGCCGTCGCCCCCCTCGTCTGCGCGGTCACCCACCGCGCGTCCCAATCTCTCGAAAAACTGTGAAGACTCAGCTGGTACGGCCGGCGGCCTCAACCGCATCGGCCCGGCCCTGCTCCCGGGCTCGCGCCGCGGCCCGCAACGTCTCGATCTCGCGCTCGAAGTCGGCGAGCGAGTCGAAAGAGCGGTAGACGCTGGCGAACCGCAGGTAGGCGATCTCGTCCAGGTCGCGTAGCGGACCCAGGATCGCCAGGCCCACGTCGTGGCTGGGAATCTCGGCGGCCCCCTTGGCCCGGACCGTCTCCTCCACCCGCTGCGCGAGCAGCGCGAGTGAGTCGTCGTCCACCGGCCGGCCCTGGCACGCCTTACGCACCCCGCCGATGATCTTCGTGCGACTGAACGGCTCGGTCACCCCGCTGCGCTTGACGACCGCGAGCACCGCCTCCTCGACGGTGGTGAACCGCTTACCGCACTCCGGGCAGGACCGCCGCCGTCGGATGAGCTGACCGTCGTCGGCCTCCCGCGAGTCGACCACCCGGGAGTCAGCGTGCCGGCAGTACGGACACCGCATCGCCCACCTCCTAAAAATGATCAATTGCGAGCACCGGAACACCCCCGCGCACGCTCCACCGCGCCGGTGCCATCCTCGGATGACGCCCGCCGTGATCGACGTTACGGGAGTGCGGTCGGTAGTCAGACCCAACCTGTAGGCAACTTACGCCCGTGTCACTACTACATCTAGGGGTCGACCGTATGTCGCCGGGGAAGCCGGGTCAAGTTGGCCGGCGTGTCCGGCGCGTCACGCACCATCCGGTCATCCACGCCCCGGCACAACGCCCGAAGACCCAACGTCACGACCCCGCCCCGGTTACCGGTCAGCCAGCCGGACCCGACCGGAAAACGGGCGAGGATCGAACACCAGTGCTACCTGACGTACCATTTATCAGAACATCCGTACGACAGGAGCGCTTTTTCACCCCGACACGCCGGTGAGAGGTCGTACAGATGTTTGAAAATGACTGATCTCACCTATACGGTCATGAACAACGTGGCACCACCGCACGCACCACGAGCCGACGAGGCACCCAGCGCCGACCAGGGAGGACGGACGTGACCGAGGACCGGGCCAGCCGGCCGAAGAGCCCGCAGCAGATCACCGAGGCGGGCCTCCCGGCCACCCGACGCCGCAGCGCCGCGCGCAGCCGGACGGGCCAGCCCGCCGTGCGCCAGGTCACCCCGGTGGTCAGCGCCTTCCCCGACCCGGCGACTGTCGACCTGACCGCCCGCCAGCGCCGCATCCTGGAGTTCATCCGCAACTGGGTGGAACGGCACGGCTACCCGCCGAGCGTTCGGGAGATCGGCGAGGCGGTCGGCCTGGTGTCGCCGTCCAGCGTCGCCTACCAGCTCAAGGAGTTGGAGAAGAAGGGCTTCCTGCGCCGCGACCCGAACCGGCCGCGCGCGGTGGACGTCCGCGCCCCCAGCGAGGCGATCGACGACGAGCTGTCGAGGGCACAGCGACCCACCCCGGCGTACGTGCCGATGCTCGGTCGGATCGCCGCCGGTGGGCCGATCCTCGCCGAGCAGGCCGTGGAGGACATTTTTCCGCTCCCCCGCGAGCTGGTGGGTGAGGGCGAGGTCTTCATGCTCCAGGTCAAGGGCGACTCGATGCTCGACGCGGCGATCTGCGACGGCGACTGGGTGGTCGTCCGGCAGCAGCCGACCGCCGACTCCGGCGAGATCGTGGCCGCCATGCTCGACGGCGAGGCGACAGTGAAGACCTACCGGCGGCGCGACGGGCACGTCTGGCTGATGCCCCAGAACCCGGCCTTCGACCCGATCCCCGGTGATGACGCCACCATCATGGGCCGGGTCGTGGCGGTGCTACGCCGGATCTGACCGATCGGCGGGTGAGTGCGACAGCGCTCACCCGCACCGCTCGTCACGATCGAACGCCTTCAGCGCCGATCAGTAACGGTCGCCGCGGTGACCGCGACCGCCCCCGGGATACTGCCCGTACGGGTCGACAGGCGCGTCGTCGTCACGTCGTCTGCCGGGCCGCTGACCCCGGTAGTCGGGCTCCTGCCCACCGCGCCGGGGCGGCTCCGCACGACCGGACTGACCGCCGCCGTCGGCGCCGTAGACGCCACCGCCAGGACGGCCACCAGCCGGGGGACGACCACCGCTACCACCCTGCGGACGGCCACCGCCACCAGCCGGCGGACGACCACCACCTGCCGGGGGACGACCGCCGCCACTGGCCGGGGGACGACCACCGCCACCTGCCGGGGGACGTCCACCGCCGCCGTATACACCAGCACCGCCTGCGTCCGGTCGTGGCGCGCCGTAGCCACCGTCAGCTGAGGCCGGCCGGCCGCCACCGCCGTACACGGCACCACCCGCCGGGGCCGGGCCGCCGCGACCCGCACCACCGCCGTAGACCGCACCGCCGGCCGGCGCGCCGCCCCCGTACACACCACCCCTGCGGTCGTCGTCGGCCGGGAACCCGTCGACGGCACGGCCCGCGCGCGGGCCGAACGGCTCGTCATCCGGGTCCGACGTGTCGGACGGGTCAGCGGTCGGCGGCCGACGGCGGGCGCGGACGATGCCGAAGATGCCAGCGGCGACCAACAGCAGACCGATCAGCCCGACCGCCCCCACCAGGTACGTGATGTCGTCGAGGCTCAGCCCGTCGGTCCAGGATTTCGACGCAGCCGGTTTGCCGCCCTCCTCCGGACCCAATGGCGCGGCTGTCGAACTGGACGGGGTGTAGCTGAGGATGTCGAGCGGCTCATCTTCGGTGAAACGGCCCGCGTCGGAGACGGTGAGGAACGACTTCCCATCCGCGGTGTAGCTGATGGCCTCGCCGAATGGATCGGCCAACGGCGTCACCCGCGGCTTGCCGGTGGAGAGCGCACCCACGATGTCGCCACCGGTCACGTTGAACTCGAAGGCGTCCGCGTAGGTGCGCAGGACCACCCGGGAGCCGTCCGGTGCCCGGGACGCGCCGGTGATGGCGATCCGGCCGAACGTGTTGAGAGTGTTCTCCGTCTGCGTCTTCGGCAGCGTGAACTCGCCGGCCTTACGCATCGGCACCGGGTCGGTGTCGCCGCTCTTCAGGGCCGCCGACGGCGTGTAGATCTCGGCCTTGCCGCTGGTCACCTTGGTGATGATCAGCGGTTTTCCGTCGTCGCCGATGAGTAGCGCCTCGGCGTCGTGCGGTTTGGCCTCGGGGTAGGAGAGCCGATGCAGCGTCGGCTGCTTGGCGCCGGTGACCGGCATCGACCAGAGCGCGACGCGACTGCGGCGCTCCTTCGAGTCGGGGTTGTCACCGGTGTCGGCGATCCAGAGGGTGCTGCCGTCCTTGGACAGGGCGAGATCCTCGGTGTCGAACGGGCCCTGCCCCGAGTAGCGGACCGGCTCCTTCGAGATCTTGCACTTGCTGTCGAGGAAGAAGACCCGCTTGCGCGCCGGGATCTCGGTGCCGTCGTTGATGACGATGAAGCCACTCTTGGTGGCGACCAGCCCGGACAGCTCCCGTAGGCGTTCGTCGGTGATCGTGCATCGCTTCTGGCCGGGGTTGGCGGCGGGCGGCCCCGACGACCCGGGGGCGGGAGCCGCTGCGGCGACTCCGGCAAGCGCCACGGTTGCCCCGAACAGGCCGAGGGCAACCGTGACCGAGGAAACAACGCGGCGCATTCGGCCAGTGTCGCATGCCGCGCGTTTCCGGTGGATGACGCCGGGTCCGCTCAGGACCGGCTGCCGGCCGCCTGCCCCTGCCGCTGCACGTCGAACGCCGCCAGCTCCGCCGCGAGTTCCGCGCCGACCCGGACGTGCAGGAGGGTGCCCTCCGGCAGGTGCGACGTGCTGAGCACCTCACCCGTGCGGTGCGCCCGAGCGACCAGGTCGCCCCGGTCGTACGGCAGCACGGCCCGGACCTCAACGGCCGGGCTCGGCAGCCGCTCCTCGATCGCCGCACGCAGCTCGTCCATGCCCCGCCCGGAGTACGCGGACACGAAGATCGCGTCGGGCCAGAGCCGCTTGAGCCGCAGCAGAGTGTCCTCGTCGGCCGCGTCGGTCTTGTTGACCACCAACAGCTCGGGCAGCCGGTCCGCGCCCACCTCGGCGAGCACCTCGTGCACCGCCCGGACCTGCTCCTCCGGATCCGGGTGGGTGCCGTCGACGACGTGCACCACCAGATCCGCCTCCGCGACCTCCTCCAGCGTCGAGCGGAACGCCTCGACGATCTGGTGCGGCAGGTGCCGGACGAAGCCGACCGTGTCGGAGAGGGTGTAGAGCCGCCCGTCCGAGGCGGTGGCCTTGCGGGTCGTCGGGTCCAGCGTGGCGAACAGCGCGTTCTCCACCAGCACGCCCGCGCCGGTCAGGCGGTTGAGCAGGCTGGACTTGCCGGCGTTGGTGTAGCCGGCGATCGCCACGGCAGGCACGGAGTTGCGGGTGCGTCGGGCACGCTTGGTCACGCGTACCGTGCGCATGCTCTTGATCTCGCGACGCAGCCGGGAGATGCGGTGCCGGATGCGCCGCCGGTCGGTCTCCAGCTTGGTCTCACCGGGACCACGAACACCCACACCGCCGCCGGCGCCACCGCCCCGGCCGGAACCACCGGTCTGCCGGGAGAGCGTCTCACCCCAACCGCGAAGGCGAGGCAGCAGGTATTCGAGCTGGGCCAGCTCGACCTGAGCCTTACCTTCCTTGCTCTTGGCGTGCTGGGCGAAGATGTCGAGGATCAGCGCCGTGCGGTCGACGACCTTGACCTTGGTGCGCTGCTCCAGGTTGCGCAGCTGCGACGGGGACAGCTCACCGTCACAGATGACCGTGTCGGCGCCGGTGGACAGCACCACCGCGCCGAGGTCGTCGACCTTGCCGCGGCCGATGTACGTGGCCGGGTCGGGTCGGGTACGACGCTGGATGAGCCCTTCGAGCACCTGCGAACCGGCGGTCTCGGCCAGCGCGGCGAGCTCGGTCAGCGAGTTTTCCGCGTCGGTGACCGTGCCGTCGGTCCAGACGCCCACCAGGACGACCCGCTCCAGCCGCAGCTGGCGGTATTCCACCTCGGTGACGTCGGTGAGCTCGGTTGACAGGCCCGGGACGCGTCGGAGGGACTGCCGCTCCGACAGCTCCATCTCGCCGGTGGTGACGTCGTCGAGCTCGTCCTCGACGGGGACAAAGCTCTCCTGGTCTCGCAAGCGGTTCTCCTGTCCGTTTTGATAAGTAGAACGTAATCCTGACATGACACAACGCCGAACGCACCTGCTATATGCCCATGGTGAAGGTCGCCAAAAGTGGGGGCGAATGCTGGTCGGCCGCGACAACCCGGTAGAAATGCGGACGGCGGCCGAACGGCCGCACAGCCGTTACGGAGGGATCCCGTGGCCATCACCCGACTGCCCAGCGCCGGATTTTCGATCACCATCCGGATCGCCGTGACCGCGGACGCATCCTCGATCGGCCGGCTCACCACGTCCGTCGGCGAGGCCGGGGCGATCGTCACGGCGCTGGACGTGGTGGACTCGGACCCGACCCACGTGATCGTCGACCTCACCTGCGACACCGCCGACGCCGGTCACGCCGACCAGGTCGTCGACGCGCTGACCGCGCTGGACGGCGTGGACGTGCGCAAGGTGTCGGACCGGACGTTCCTGCTGCACCTGGGCGGCAAGATCGAGGTGACCTCGAAGGTCGCGCTGCGCAACCGCGACGAGCTGTCGCGCGCGTACACCCCGGGGGTGGCCCGGGTCTGCATGGCGATCGCCGAGAACCCGGCCGACGCCCGGCGACTGACCATCAAGCGCAACACCGTCGCGGTGGTCAGTGACGGCTCGGCGGTGCTCGGCCTGGGCAACCTCGGCCCCGCCGCGTCGCTGCCGGTGATGGAGGGCAAGGCCGCCCTGTTCAAGCGCTTCGGCGGGGTGGACGCCTGGCCGGTGGTGCTGGACACCCAGGACACCGACGAGATCGTGCAGATCGTCAAGGCGATCGCGCCGGCCTACGGCGGCATCAACCTGGAGGACATCGCCGCGCCGCGCTGCTTCGAGATCGAGGCCCGGCTGCGCGAGGCGCTGGACATCCCGGTCTTCCACGACGACCAGCACGGCACCGCGATCTGCGTGCTGGCCGCGCTGACAAACGCGCTGCGGGTGGTGGGCAAGCGGCTCGAGGACGTCCGGGTGGTCGTCTCCGGTGCCGGCGCCGCCGGCACCGCGATCATGAAGCTGCTGCTGCGCCAGGGCGTCGGCGACATCATCGCGTACGACCGGGAGGGTGCCCTGCACCGTGGGCTGACCGGGCTCAACTCGGCGTGGCAGTGGCTGGCGGACAACACCAACAAGGAGAACTACTCGGGCGACCTGCCCGGTGCGATCCGGGGTGCCGACGTGTTCATCGGGGTGAGCGCGCCGAACCTGCTCACCGGCGACGACATCGCCCAGATGGCCAAGGACTCGATCGTCTTCGCGCTGGCCAACCCGGACCCGGAGGTCGACCCGCGGGAGGCGCGCAAGCACGCCGCAGTGGTCGCCACCGGCCGCTCCGACCAGCCGAACCAGATCAACAACGTGCTCGCCTTTCCCGGGGTGTTCCGCGGCATGCTGGACGCGCACGCCGAGGAGTTCACCGAGGAGATGGCCATCGCGGCCGCCCGGGCCATCGCCGACGTGGTCGGCGAAGACAAGATCAACCCGACGGTGATCGTGCCGAGCGTCTTCGACTCCCGGGTCGCCCCGGCGGTCGCCGCCGCCGTCCGCGCCGCCGCGAACAACCCGAGCCCGCTCCCGGCCGCCGACCCCGGCCCCACCGATCTCCCCGAGATCGCGGCCAACGCCAGCGCAACCCCGTAACGGCCAACCGCCGGGCCCGCGCCCCCTCCCCCTCCGTCGATCATGAAGTTACTGCCACGACACGCCGAGCTGGCCGGCAATAACTTCATGATCGACGCGGTGCACCCACGGGGTGGGAGGGTCAGGTGGGGAGGTTTACCTCGCCGGTGGCGACCAGGACGGCTGGGCCGGACAGCCAGCAGGAGTTCTCGGTGACCGTGACCGTGAGGCGGCCGCCGGGGACGTCCACGGCTACCACGCCGGTGTCCCGGCCAGCATCGCGCAGCGCCACCGCACCCACCGCGCAGGCGCCCGTGCCGCAGGACAGGGTCTCGGCGCTGCCACGCTCGTACACCCGCATCAGGGTGTGCTCGTCGGTGCCGTCGACCGGGTCGCCCGCCACGATGAACTCCACGTTCACCCCGCTCGGGAAGACCGTCGGGTCGAACCCGGGCGCGACGGTCAGGTCCAGCGCGTTCAGCTCCACGCCGGCCGGCAGGACGCAGACCAGGTGCGGGTTGCCGACGTCCACCACCGCGCCGGTCAGGGTCAGCCCACCCAGGGTGGCGGCGGAGCTGTCGTACACCTGGGGTCGGCGCATCTCGACGGAGACGGCGTCGCCCTCGACCAGCGCGCGCACGACGCCGGCCCGGGTGGCCACCGGCAGCGCCGCGCCGGCGGGCGTGGCCAACCCGGTGTCGAGCAGGTAGCGCACGAAGACCCGGGCGCCGTTGCCGCACATCTCGGCGAACGAACCGTCGGCGTTCCAGTAGTCCATGAACCACTCGGCCTCGCCGGCCAGCCCGGCACCCTCCGGATGCTTGGCCGCGCGGACCACCCGCAGTACGCCGTCCGCGCCGATGCCCCGACGCCTGTCGCAGAGCGCCGCGACCAGCTCCGGGGTCAGCTCGAGCTGACCGTCCGGGTCGGGAAGGAGGACGAAGTCGTTGCCGGTGCCGTGGCCCTTGGTGAACTCCACTCCCCCATCATCGCGCAGCGGCCGGCACCAGGCGCAGGGCGGCCCCGATCAGGTCCGGGGTGGTCGAGTCCAGCCAGTGGATCCGCGGGTCGCGCCGGAACCAGGACCGCTGCCGGCGGACGAAGCGCCGGGTGGCCCGGACCGTCTCGTCGTGCGCCTGCGCCTCGGTCAGCTCACCGGCGAGCAGGCGCAGCACCTGCTGGTAGCCCAGCGCCCGGCTCGCCGTCCGCCCCTCGGGCAGGCCGCGCCCGACCAGCTCACGGGTCTCCCGCACCAGACCGTCAGCCCACATCCGGTCGACCCGCAACGCGATCCGCTCGTCCAGCACGCCGGTGTCCAGGTCGACGCCGAGCTGCACCGACGGGTAGTACGGCGTGGGCTGCGGCAACGAGGCCGCGAACGGCGCGCCGGTGAGCTCGATCACCTCCAGCGCCCGCACGATCCGCCGACCGTTGCCGGGCAGGATGCCCTCGGCAGCGACCGGGTCGGCGGCGCGCAGCCGCGCGTACAGCGGGGCCGGACCAACCTCGGCCAACTCCCGTTCCAGCCGCTCCCGCAGCGCCGCGTCGGTGCCGGGAAACTCGAAGCGCTCCAGCACCGCACGCACGTACAACCCGGAACCACCGACCAGCAGCGGCACCCGCCCCCGGGACAGGATGTCGTCCACCGCCGCGCGGGCCAGCCGCTGGTACTCCGCGACGCTCGCCGGCTCGGTGACCTCCCAGATGTCCAACAGGTGATGCGGCACCCCGTCCCGCTCGGCGGCGGTCAGCTTGGCGGTGCCGATGTCCATGCCCCGGTAGAGCTGCATCGAGTCGGCGTTGACCACCTCCCCGTCGAGGGCGTGCGCCAACGCGATGCTCAGCGCCGACTTGCCGGCCGCGGTCGGGCCGACCACCGCGACGACAGTGCCGACCCCGTCGCTTGTCACATCCGCTCCCAGGACGCCACGAAATAGGCCACCCCGTAGGGGGCGGAGTCGTGCAGCAACTCGCCGCGCCACCCACCACCGGCCGCGCGGGCCGCGCCGGCGAGCACCTGCCAGGGGGCGCGACCGGCCGCCTTCAGCTCCGTCGACACCATCGGGTCGAGGTCGAGCAGGGCGTCCAGGTCCGCGTCGGCCAGCGCCGCGGCAACCCCCTGGTCGTACGGGAGGGCGCGCGCGTCGTCGTACCCGGGTGCCTTCTCTCCCCGGCAGGCCGACCCGTCGCCGAGCACCAACGCCGCCACCCGGTCACCGGCGGCGTCGACCTCGCCGGCGAGTGCGGCCAGCTCGGCCGGGCCGGCGTCGGCGGCCACCTGCACGGCGGTCACCGGCGGTCGGGTGTCGTGGCGGGTCAGCAGCCACGCGCCGATGGTCAGGCTCAACGGCAGCACCGCGCCCCGGTCCGGCTGGCCGGGCACCAGCGGCACGTCCAGGTCGACACCCCAGGGCTGGAGGGAACCAGTCGCCGGGGGACGGATCGGGCCGGTCACCGGCCCGGTGCCCAGCAGCAGCAGGACGTCCGGGTCGGCGGCCAACAGCCGGCGTACGGCGGTGTCACAGGCCGCCCGCAGATCGTCCAACTCCGGGGCCGCGGAGCCGGCCACCTCGGGCACGAGCAGGGGCGGATGCGGGCAGACGGCGGCGGCGACCAGTGGCACCCGTTCACCGTAGCGGGAATCCCCGGTGCGTCTCCGAGCCGATCCGGTCATTCGGCCTCTAGGACACCGTATGGTCACGGTCGGCGATAGGCGCTCGACGCGGACCGGGTCGGACCTGTGACAATGCCGGAAGCAACTTGGCTGCGCCGTGGCGGCGACGGGGGATCGATCCCTCGACGCCGGGAGAACGAGGATGGGCACATGAGCGACTGGACTGCCTTCGGACGGGTGGACGCGGACGGCACCGTGTACGTCAAGACCACCGAGGGGGAGCGGGTGGTCGGATCCTGGCAGGCGGGAGCACCGGAGGAGGGCCTTGCACACTTCGCACGTCGCTTCGCCGACCTGGTGACCGAGGTGGACCTGACCGAGGCACGACTCAAGTCGGGTGCGGCGGACGCCGGCCACTCGTTGAGCACGATCCGGCGGATCCGCACCACGCTGCCCGAGGCCAACGTGGTCGGCGACATCGACGCGCTGGCCGCACGCCTGGACAAGCTGGCGACCCTCGCCGAGGAGAAGGCCGGCGAGGCACGCGCCGCCCGGGACGCCGCACGCGGTGAGGCCCTGGCCCGCAAGACCGCCCTGGTCGAGGAGGCCGAGAAGCTGGCCGCCGAATCCACCGGGTGGAAGACCGCCGGGGACCGGCTCAAGGAGATCCTCGACGAGTGGAAGACCATCCGCGGGGTCGACAAGAAGGCCGACGGCGAGCTGTGGAAGCGGTTCGCCGCCGCCCGGGACGGCTTCACCCGCCGCCGTGGCGCCCACTTCGCCTCCCTTGACTCGCAGCGCAAGCAGGCGCAGACCGTCAAGGAGGAGCTGGTCGCCGAGGCGGAGAAGCTCCAGGACTCCACCGACTGGGCCGCGACCGCCAACCAGCTCAAGGACCTGATGACCCAGTGGAAGGCCGCGCCGCGCGCCTCCAAGGAGGCCGAGCAGAAGCTCTGGGAACGGTTCCGGGGTGCGCAGGACGCCTTCTTCAGCCGGCGTAGCGAGGTTTTCTCCGCACGGGACAACGAGCAGCGCGGCAACCTGGAGCGCAAGCAGGCCCTGCTCGCCGAGGCCGAGGCGTTGGACATCGACGCCGACCCGAAGGGCGCCCAGGCCAAACTGCGGGAGATCCAGGCCCAGTGGCACGAGGCCGGCCGGGTGCCCCGCGAGGCAGCCGCCGGGCTGGAGCGCCGACTGCGCGTCATCGACGACAAGGTCCGTGACGTGATGGACTCGGCGTGGCGCCGCACCACCAAGGAGGACAACCCGCTGCTCGCCCAGATGCGGGCGCAGGTCGCGGAAGCCGAGGACCGGCTGGCCCGGGCGCAGAGCGCCGGGGACGCACGCCGGATCAAGGAGGCCGAGCAGGCCCTCGCCTCCAAGCGGCAGTTCCTCCAGCTCGCCGAGCAGGCCGGCTGAGCTGACAACGCCCGGAGCCCCCGGTCCCTCACGGGACCGAGGGCTTCCGCGTGTCCACCCTCATGTCCTCGAATGACCGGGACGGGTGTTTGGCGCCTGCGGCCGTCAAGGTCACGCTGGATCCTGGATGTAGTGGCCACGAAGCGCCGGGATGCCACTACATCCATGTTCCAGCGCGATCATGCAGAGGGGCGCGCGGCGCAAAGGGCGGCGGGCGCGGACGGCGGGCGAACGGCGGGCGGACGGCGGGCGCGGGCGCGAGCGGCGCGGGCGCGGGCGGCGTGGGCTGGGACGGCGGAGCAGGTTGACGCATCGACGCGAGCTGATCAGAATGAGCGACGGAGCCAGGTAGGGCCACCGGCACGAGGGCGACGAGGGCGGAAACATCCGCCGTCGAGGGTCGCCGGTGAGCTTCCGCGAGTGACCACGTCCGCGTGACATGGGCCGTCGCGCACTGTCCGCATACCCCTGAGGGGCCGTGACGTGCGGACGGCCGCCTGCCGGCGTCGTCAACCGATGACGCCGGGCCTCCGAAGTGGAGCTCGAATGTTCCGTCCCAAAGCTCTCGGCGGCGCGCTCACCGCGCTCGTCACCGTCGCGGCCGGCGTGTTCCTCGCCGCCGCCGTCAGCACCAGCCCGGCCGTTGCCGCTGGCACCGGTACCGGTTATCTGCATACCAGCGGCAACCAGATAGTGGACAGCACCGGTGCCACGGTCCGGCTGACCGGGATCAACTGGTTCGGCATGGAGACCGACAACAAGACCTTCCACGGGCTGTGGTCGAGCAACCCGTGGCGGGGACAGCTCGACACGATGGCACGGCTGGGTTACAACACGTTGCGGGTGCCGTACTCGAACGACGCGCTGAAGCCGGGCGCGACAGCCAGTGGGATCAACGACTTCGTCAACCCGGACCTGATCGGGTTGTCGCCGTTGCAGATCCTGGACAAGGTGATCGACTACGCCGGCAGCAAGGGCATGCGGATCATCCTGGACCGGCACCGGCCGACGGCGGCTGGGCAGTCCCCGCTCTGGTACACGTCGACAGTCTCCGAGGCGACCTGGATCAACGACTGGAAGATGCTCGCCCAGCGGTACGCGGGCAACCCCACGGTGATCGGCGCCGACCTGCACAACGAGCCGCACGCGGAGGGCACCAACCCGGCGGCCACCGGGGCGTGCTGGGGCTGTGGCGACACCACCCGGGACTGGCGGCTCGCCGCCGAGCGGGCCGGGAATGCCATCCTCGGTGTCCAGCCCAACTGGTTGATCTTCGTGGAGGGGGTGAGCTGCCCGAGCGGTGGCCTCTCCAACGTCTGGGACAACGACCCGAGCAACGACGAGGACTGCGGTTGGTGGGGTGGCAATCTGTCGAAGGCGGGCCAGTTCCCGGTCCGGCTGAACGTGGCGAACCGGCTGGTCTACTCGCCGCACGAGTACGCCACCTCGGTGTACCGGCAGACCTGGTTCGACGCCCCGGACTACCCGGCGAACATGCCGGCCATCTGGGACAAGTACTTCGGTTACCTCTACAAGCAGAACATCGCACCGATCATGATGGGCGAGTTCGGCAGCACGCTGGTCGACCCGAAGGACAAGGTGTGGCTGGAGAAGCTGATGGCGTACACCGGGACCGGGGTGACCGGGATGTCCTTCACCTACTGGTCGTGGAACCCGAACTCGGGTGACACCGGTGGTATCGCGTTGGACGACTGGACCAACATCAACACCGCCAAGCAGGCGATCCTGCAGCCGTACCTGATCGCGCCGTCGGGCGGCACGGGCGGGCCGACCGGTGGCCCGACGGGCGGGCCGACGGATCCCCCGACCGGCGCCTGCACGGCCACCTACCGGCAGGTCAACGCCTGGCAGGGCGGCTTCCAGGGTGAGTTGACAGTGAAGAACACCGGCTCGGGCGCGGTGAACCCGTGGTCGGTCACCTGGAGTTGGCCGTCCGGGGTGACGTTGGGCAGTGGCTGGAACGCCACGGTCACGCAGTCCGGCACGACGGTCACCGCGGCCGCTCCGAGCCACGCGCCGTCCCTGCCGGCGGGCGGCTCGGTCACCGTGGGCTTCACCGCCAACGGCACGGCCAGCGCGCCGGGCACTGTGAAACTCAGCGGCACCAGCTGCTGAGCTGTCGGGACGGCCGGTGCGCCGCTGCCGGGACGGCCGGTGCGCACCGCATCGGCCGTCCCGGCCATTTACATCAATGCTCTTCTATGCTTTCATCGGGAAAGCGCTTGCCTCTTCCTCGGTGGGCGCGAGCGCGGGAGCCGCTTTCCTTCACGAACCTGCACTGGCGGGCCCGAGGACCACTGGTCCCGGCCGAGACTCGCCGCCCACGGGCATGGGCGTCGCGACACCTCCGTCCGCCTCATCGAAAGGAAGCAGCATGCGCACAGGACGGCGTCGAATGACGCTGATCGCCACCACCGCCGCAGCCACCGCCACACTGGTCACCGCCGGGCTGCTGACCTCCGTGTCCGCCCAGGCGGCCGCCGGATGCCAGGTGGCCTACTCGGTCGCCAGCCAGTGGCCGGGCGGATTCACCGGCAACGTCACCGTCACCAACCTCGGCGACCCGGTCTCCGGATGGACGCTGCGTTGGTCGTACGGGGCCGGTCAGCAGGTCAGCCAGGCGTGGGGTGCCACCGCCTCGCAGAGCGGCGGCCAGGTCTCCGCGACGAACGTCGACTACAACGGCAACCTGTCGACCAACGGCAGCGCCACCTTCGGCTTCAACGCGAGCTGGAACAACTCCAGCAACCCGGCTCCGAGCAGCTTCAGCCTGAACAACGTCGCCTGCACCGGCAGTACCGCACCCACCACCCCGCCGCCGACCACCCCGCCGCCGTCGAGCACTCCCCCGCCCAGCACCCAACCGCCGTCGACACTGGTCGGGTGGGCCACCCAGAACGGCGGCACCACCGGCGGCGGCAACGCCGGCACGACCACCGTTAGCAATGCTTCGGGCCTGACCAGCGCACTGAACGCCACCGGCGCCGCGGTGATCCGGGTGACCGGGACCATCACCTGCTCGGGCATGCTGCGGGTCCGCTCCAACAAGACCATCATCGGCAACTACGGGGCGACAATCGTCGGCTGCGGGTTCAACATCAGCGGTGACCGCAACGTGATCATCCGCAACCTGACCTTCCGCAACTGGAACGACGACGCGATAAACGTGCAGGAGTCGGCCACGAACATCTGGATCGACCACAACAGCTTCAGCAACGGGTACGACGGCGCCGTCGACATCAAGCGCGGCTCGGACTTCGTCACCGTCTCCTGGAACCGGGTCTTCAGCCACGACAAGACGATGCTGCTCGGCCACAGCGACGACAACGCCAGCCAGGACGTCGGTCACCTGCGGGTGAGCTACCACCACAACTGGTTCGACGGCAGCAACCAGCGCAACCCCCGGGTGCGCTTCGGCAACCCGGTGCACGTGTACAACAACTACTACCGGGCCAACGGCGGCTACGGCGTCGCGTCCACCGAGAACGCCGGGGTGCTCGTCGAGGGCAACTACTTCGAAGACGTCGACGACCCGTACCACCTCGGTGAGGGGGACTCGGGGCCGGGCAGCCTGGTCGCCCGCAACAACCACTTCGTCAACTCGCCCACCGGCCAGGCCGGCGGCAGCGTGGCCAGCATCCCGTACTCGTACCAGCTGGACACCGCGAGCAACGTCAAGTCCATCGTGACGGCGGGTGCCGGCGCCGGCCGGATCACCGTCTGACTCAGTCCTTCGCAGAAGGGCCCCTCGTCCAGGGGCCCTTCCGCGCGGTCAATGGGTGGCGCAGCCAGCGGCGGGGGCAGGCGCGACCGGCGGTGCGCCGATCGTCGGCAGACCGAGCAACACCCCGGGGGTACGCGGGGAACGTCCCGCCTCGGCCGCGTCGCCGGCCCGGGTGCGCCGGTGCGCCACCGGTGCTCCGTCGGCGTTCAGGTGGTGCGGCGCGGCGTACGTGATCGCGGTGTGCACGATGTCGCCCGGCCGGATCTGCCCAGCGAGGGACTCCCCGTCGGCCGTCTCGGTGGCGAAGTGCACCAGTCGACCGTCGCGGGCCCGACCGGACATCCGGCCGGTCCGCTCGTCCTTGCGGCCCTCGCCGACCGCGACCAGCACCTCGACGGTCTCCCCGACGAGGCGCTTGTTCTCCGCCCAGGTGATTTCCTCGACGGTCGCGACCAGCCGCTCGTAGCGCTCCTGCACGACCTGCTTGGGCAGTTGGCCGTCCATGGTCGCGGCCGGGGTGCCGGGCCGCTTCGAGTACTGGAAGGTGAAGGCCGAGGAGAACCGGGCCTCCCGAACCACGTCCAGGGTGCGCTGGAAGTCGGCCTCGGTCTCACCGGGAAAGCCGACGATGATGTCGGTGGTGATCGCCGCGTCCGGCATCGCCGCCCGGACCTTCTCGATGATCCCCAGGTAGCGCTCGGAACGGTAGGACCGGCGCATCGCCCGGAGCACGTCGTCGGAACCGGACTGCAACGGCATGTGCAGCGAGTGGCAGACGTTCGGCGTCTCGGCCATCGCGGCGATCACGTCGTCGGTGAAGTCCTTCGGGTGCGGGCTGGTGAACCGGACCCGCTCCAGCCCGTCGATGTCGCCGCAGGCCCGCAGCAGCTTGCCGAACGCGTACCGGTCGCCGAACTCCACGCCGTACGAGTTGACGTTCTGCCCGAGCAGTGTCACCTCCAGCACGCCCTCGTCGACCAGGGCGCGCACCTCGGAGAGGATGTCGCCGGGGCGCCGGTCCTTCTCCTTGCCGCGCAGCGCCGGCACGATGCAGAACGTGCAGGTGTTGTTGCACCCCACCGAGATCGAAACCCAGCCGGCGTAGGTGGACTCGCGGCGGGTGGGCAGCGTGGACGGGAAGACGTCGAGGGACTCCAGGATCTCCACCTCGGCGGCGGCGTTGTGCCGGGCCCGCTCCAGCAGCACCGGCAGCGCGCCGATGTTGTGGGTGCCGAAGACCACGTCCACCCAGGGCGCCTTGCGGACGATGTCGCCCCGGTCCTTCTGGGCCAGGCAACCACCGACAGCGATCTGCATCCCGGGGTGCTTGTCCTTCACCGGGCGCAGCCGACCGAGGTTGCCGTAGAGCCGGTTGTCCGCGTTTTCCCGCACCGCGCAGGTGTTGAAGACGACGATGTCCGGGGTGTCGTCGGTCGGCACCGCGCGCACGTAGCCGGCCTGTTCGAGCAGGCCGGAGATCCGCTCAGAATCGTGCACGTTCATCTGGCAGCCGTACGTCACGACGTTGTAGGTCCTAGCCACCCTCTTGGTGCCCCTTCCCCTCGGGCTACCAGGGTAGCGGCCCGTTCGAGGGGCCCAACCCACCGGCATTGACCCGCTGGCCCATGGCGGGCATCCACGACGGGCAGTACGCTGCACAACAAGAATGTGTTCTGGGCGATTTCGGGGGCTTTGCACTCGGCGCCGACGATGCGCGGCTCCGTTCACGGGGGAGCACATGACGACCCGCGGGAGGCCAACCGTGACGCGACAAGAGGCGACACAGCGCACCGTCACGACCCCGGACGGCCGGCACCTCGCGGTGGAGACCTCGGGAGCACCGGACGGGCCGGCGGTCTTCCTGCTGCACGGCACCCCGGGCAGCCGCAGCGGCCCCCGGCCCCGGGGCATCGTCGTCTACCGCCTCGGCGTGCACCTCGTCTGCTACGACCGGCCCGGGTACGGCGACTCCGACCGGCACGAGGGTCGACGGGTGGCCGACGCCGCGGTGGACGTGGCGGCGATCGCCGACGACCTCGGCATCGACCAGTTCTCCGTGGTGGGCCGATCCGGTGGCGGCCCACACGCCCTGGCCTGCGCCGCGCTGCTGCCGGACCGGGTCACCCGGGCCGCCGTGCTGGTGGGGCTCGCCCCGGCCGGCGCGCCCGACCTGGACTGGTACGCGGGCATGGCGGAATCGAACGTGGAGGACTACGGGCAGGCCGACGAGGACCTGGCCGAGCTCACGCTCAACCTGAAGGTTCGCGCCGAGGAGGCCCGCCGGGACCCGATGACGCTGCTGGACTTCCTCCGCCCCCAACTGCCCGACGAGGACATCCGGGTCGTCGACGACGTCGCGATCCGCAGACTGCTGACCGACATGTACTCCGAGGCGCTGCGACACGGCCCCGAAGGTTGGATCGACGACGTGCTGGCGATCCGGCGCGGCTGGGGGTTCGACCTGGGCGCCATCCGCGCGGAGGTCCGGCTCTGGCACGGCGAGCAGGACCGCTTCTCCCCGGTGGAGCACTCGCACTGGCTCGCCTCGCGGATCCCGCGCGCCGAGGTGCAGGTGCAGCCCGGCGCCGCGCACTTCGGGGCGGTGGAGATCCTGCCGCAGACCCTGGCCTGGCTGGCCACGCCGGACCTCGCGACCAGCCCGCAGCTCTGAGCGCCCGACCGGACCGCGGGCCGGCCCGGACAACCGACCCGCCCGCCGAACGACCCCGGTCAGATCGTGTGTGGGTCGATCACCCGGACCACGAACCGCCGCTCGCGCAGGGTCTGCACTGTGGGATGCTCCAGACCGATCACCTCGGCCAACCGGTCCGCCACGACGCCGACGTCCTCGGTGGCCGGGCCGTCGCCGGCCCGCCTCGCCACCAGGGCGAGATCGCCGAGGCAGCGCAGCGTGTCGGGGTGGTCCGCGCCGATCACCGCGGCCAACCGGCCGGCGGTCTCCCGCAGCCGGTCCCGCGCCGACTCCCAGTCGCCCTCCTCGGCGAGACACACCGCCTGGTTGACCTCCGCCGCGAGGGTGTGCGGGTGGTCCGGGCCGAGCACCTTGCGCAACTCGCCGACCGCCCGGGCCGCCGACGCGAGCGCGTCCGACCGGCGGCCGAGCGCCCGCTCCGCCGCCGAGATGTTGCTCACCGTCGCCAGGGTGTGCGGGTGCTCCGGGCCGAGCCGGAGCTGCTCCTCGAACGCCAGGCGCACCGCCGTCATCTCGGTCAGCGCCCGAGCCGCGTCGCCGACAGCCAACAGGTTCGCCGCGCGACTCGACCGGCACGCCACCGTGTCCGGGTTGTCCGGGCCGAAGCGTTCGTCGAGTTCGCGGTAGGCCGTCTCGAACAACGGCGCGGCCTCGCTGCCCCGACCGGAGCTGCGCAGCGACACCGCCAGGTTGACCTGAGCGGCGAGGCTCTGGCCGTCATCCGGCCCGAGCACCTCGCGGTACGTCTCGTACACAGTGCGCAGCAGGGTGGCCGACCTCTCGTACTCGCCAGCTTCCCGCAGGTCGCTGCCGAGCCGCACGGCGGAGACGAGAGTGTACGGATGGGTGGGGCCGAGCACCAGCCGCCGCCGCTGGTGCACCTCGTCGTCCCAGCGACGGGCCGACCGGTAGTCACCGACCAGCCGGTACGACACGGCAAGGTTGTTGGCCGCGCTCAACGTCCGGGGGTGGTCCTCGCCGAACACCTGAAGCCAGGAGGCGTAGGTGGACCGGTCCCGTTCCAGGGCCTCGGCGTAGCGGCCGAGCGCCCGCAGGTCACCGCCGAGGCTGCCGGCGGTCATCAGACTGTGCGGGTGCAGCGGGCCCAGCAGCCGGCGTTGCTCGGCCAGCACCGCCTCGTCCAGGTCCCGGGCCTCGTCGAACCGGCCCAGGCTGCGCAGGATGTTCGCCCGGTTGAACCGCAGGTGCAACAACTGCCGGCCCAGCGCCGAAGCCTCGACCTCGTCACGCGTGTCGCCGAGCCGAGCGCTCCAGGTGTCGTCCACCTCCTGGCTGAACACGTCGGCCTGGTCCAGACCGCCGCGCTGCCACAGATAACGGACCCGGTCGATCAGTAGCTGACACACCGACTCGTCCGGGCAGGTCAACGCCTCGGAGACCTCCAGGTGCGGCCAGAGCATGCGCAGCCGGGGCCAGGTGGTCGGGTCGTCCACGTCGCCACGGGGCCGGGAGGCCGCCAGCACCAGGTGCACCTGGTGTCGGGCGGCGGTGATCTCGTCGTCGGTCATCCGGTCCCGGACCACCGCCTGCAACAGTCGGTGCACCTGGACCCGACCGCCCTGGACGTCGAGTTTGAGCAGTGCCAGGCGGTTGATCTGCTGGACCAGGGCGCCGCGCACGAGCCGCTCCGACACCGAGGGGTCGAACGGCACGAGGGCCGCCGCCATCTCGTCGCTGTAGATGAGTTCGAGGGCGATCTCCGGGGCCAGCACCGAGCAGAGCTGCAACAGCCGGTACGCGGCGGGCGCCTGCTCGAGCAGCCGGTTCAGCGACAGGTCCCAGGTCGCCTCCACGGAGAGGGCGCTCGGGCCGTGCCGCTCGATCTGCCGCAGGTAGTCGGCGACCGACGTGCCGGTGTCGGCGAGCCAGGCGCCCGCCGCGGCCACCGCGATCGGCAGGTCGCCGAGCGCCTCGGCCACCCGGTCGGCCTCCTCGGCGCTGATCGTGGGCACCCGCTGGGCGAGGTGCGCCACGCTCTCGGTGCGGTCGAAGACGTCCACCTGGATCGGGTTCGCCCGGTCCCCCCAGGCGCGGTTGCGGGAGGTCAGCAGGACGTGCCCGGGGCCCTGCGGCAGGAACGGCTCGATCTGGTCGAGCTCCTCGGCGTTGTCGAGCACGACCAACCACCGCTCGTACGGCTCACCACGGCCGAGCACCTGGAGCACCGACCGGACCGTGTCGGGCAGGGTCGGCCCGACGAGGATGCCAAGGCGACCGGCGAGGTCGGCGAGGGCGGTGTCGACGAACTGCGGTGGGTCCGCCACGATCCACCAGACCACGTCGTACGCGGCCTTGAACCGGTGCACGTACTCCAGGGCCACCTGCGTCTTACCGACGCCGCCCATGCCCTGCAGGGCGACCGGCAGCACCACAGCGCTGCCCCCACTCTGCAACTGCGAGCGCAGCCGGGCCAGGTCGTCCTCCCGGCCGGTGAACCGGGCGTTCCGGTTGGGGGCGTTGAAGATCAATGGCTCGGTGCCGGGGTAACGGGTGGCCCCGCCCGCCGGCCCGTCCGCCGACGACGGCACCGGCCGGCCGACCAGCCGCAACACCCGCTCCACAGCGGTCGTGGCGCTCACGTTGACCAGGTTGGTGGAGCTCTGGGACGGGAACTCGGCCAGCGGACGCAGGTCGGCGACGTACACGGCCAGGGCAGTGGAGCCGGTGCTGGTGTCCCGGTCGGGCAGACCACCGGACGGCGTCGCCACGTAGGCCGGCGAGACCACTGTCAGCGTGCGCGGGGCCGGAGTGCCGGCGGAACCCACGGCGGCCGTGGGCTCCACCACCCGCAGCCCGGCCGAGCTGAGCACCCGCTCCAGCCACTCGGCCCAGATGGCGTCCTCCGGCGCGTACCGGAGCACGATCTGGTCGTCGACCGCCTCGGTGCGTCGGCGGAACCGGGCCTTGCCCCGCTCCCGCACCGACTCGTCCATCACCGGCAGGGCGGTCACCGCGCCGTCGGTGAGGATCCCGGTCAACGTCTCGAACGCGGACAGCAGCGACGTCGGTGAGCCGGGCGGATCGCCGAACGTCGCGAGGGTCTCCTCGTACGCGTAGAACGGCCGGTACGGGACCTCCACCGCGGCCCAGTACCGCCGCCGTTCCGCCTCGGTCATGCCGGCCGGCAACCCGGCGAACCGGCGCATGGCCAGCAGGCGACCCGCCTCGGCCCGCTCCTTCTCGGCCTGGTCGACCCGCATCGGCACCGGCAGGACCCGGATGTCACGCCGCCGGTAGCGGTCCCGGACCGAGTGCGCCACCCGGGCCGCTCCGTCGATGCCCTGGTCGCTCAGTGTGAAACAGTCGACAAGGGTGTCCGGCAGGTGCAGGGTGCAGATGTCGGCGACGTCGCTCAACCCCGTCCGGCTGTCGATCAGGGTGAAGTCGTACTGGCGCTTCATGTCCGCCCGCAGCGCCTCGAAGAACTGCGCCCCACCCAGCCGGTTGTAGAAGTTGTCCCAGTCCAGGCCGCTCACCGAGACGGCGTAGTCGCTGTTCTGCCGGCCGGCGGAGAGGAAGTCGAGCCCGCCGCCGTCGGGGAAGTTCCAGCGCAGCGAGAAGGCGTGCCGCCCGACCCGGGCGTACTGCTCCATCCAGCGGTCCGGTCGGTCGTCGACCCGGGTGGTCTCCCACTCGTAGTCGCGGATCATGTCGATCACGCCGCTGGTGCCCTGGATCGCCTCGGCGTCGAGGAACGGGTGGAAGAAGCGGTGCAGACCGGGTGACTCGAGGTCCCAGTCGGCGACGAGCACCCGCCGGCCGCTGGCCGCCAGGATCCAGGCCACGTTGGCCAGCGCCATCGTCCGGCCCGTTCCACCCTTGAACGAGTAGAAGGTGACGACCTGGCCTTCGCGATCGTTGTTCATCGGTTTTCTCCGTGGGGACGCGGTGGGGCCGGATCATCAGGCGGGGACGCGGGGTCGGTGGTCGAGCCGGCGGCCGGCAGCCCGTCACGCAGGCTCGGCACCGGCTCCGGCGGTGGTTCGAAGGGGACGACCGGGCCGTACTTGAGGAACTGCCGGCGCGCCTCGGTGACCAGCGCCGGCATCAGGTCGACGAACTCCGGCATGCTGCACGCGCGCTTCACCTGGGGCAGACCGGCGTCGTGCAGCAGCCGGGTCACCTCGGTGGCCCAGCGGGTGGCGTCCTGGCTGTCGTCGTCGTCGGTGACGACCAGCGGAACGACCCACTCCCGCAGGCCGTGCAGGAGGCGGGCGACGACCCCGGCCGCGTCCGGCGCCGCCGCGATCCACGGGTCGACAAGCAGCACGGCCGGCCGCCGATCGAGCAGCGCGGAGGCCTGCGCGAAGTCCTCGGTACGGGCCGACAGCCCGAGCCGCTCGGCGGTGCTCACCGCGTACTCGGCGGCGGGCAGCTGCTGGCTGCGCCCGTACGGCCGCCAGAGCCGGCCGCTGGCGGCGTAGCCGGCGGGGTCGCGATCGGTCGGCAGGCGGTCCCGGGTCGGGGCCAGGACGGCGACGACGAAGTCCGGGTCGGTCGGCGCCGGACGGACCACCTCATCCAGGCTGGGCGCCCGGGACGGGCCCATCGGTCGCCGCTCGGCGGTGTGCACGATCCGGCTCGCCAGGCGGCTCAGCAGCAGCTCGTACTGGGCCCGGTAGGAGGCCAGCATGCAGAAGGCGCGCAGGCCGTCGGCGGCGTACTGCGGGACGTCCCGGCCCAGGTCCAGGGCGCCGTCCAGCTCCGGGTGGGCCTCCCACGGTGGGAACGGGATCCACAGCACGGGGGTGAGATGGCCGGCGGTGACCCGGGCCGGCCCGGCGGCGGCCAGCCGGGCCCGGAAGGACTCCTGCTCCCCCAGCGCCCAGGGGCGGCTGAAGTAGCCGGGCGAGTAGAGCGGGACGAAGACCTCGGCGTCGCCGAGCGCCTCGGCGAGGGCGGCCTTCCAGTCGGCGCCCAACGGAATGTGCTGGTCGAAGAAGCCGATCCGCATGCCGGCGACCGGGCGCGCCTGCCGCCGCACCTCGTCGGTCAGGTCGGCGAAGAACTGACCGACCCAGACGTCGGCGTCGGCCCGGGCACCCGGCGGCGGCGCCGAGTGGGCGTAGCTCAGGAAGAAGTACGTCCCACGCGCCCCCGGCCGGCGCCGAGCCGTCGGGGGGCTCACTTCGACTCCTCGGCGAACCGGTTGCACAGCTCGTCCACGCTCGCCGGCACCCAGGGTTCGACCAGGTACGACCGGTGGATGGCCACGATCCGCTGCGCGAGCCGCCAGACCACCGCCCGGTACGCGTTCTCCCACTGCATGGTCAGCAAGCCGTAGACCCCGTCCCGCTGGTAGTGCACCGCGATGTCGGGATCCGGCATCGCGGTCGGGGTGAAGCGCTGGATGTCGCGGAGCACCCGGGGCAGTGCGGTGCCGTTCGTCGGCGACCAGGTGACCGGCACGATGGCCGTCTCGTGCACCGAGGCGGAGCTGTGTCGCGGGGTGATCTGTCGGCGGGAGAACGCGTCCCACTCCCGGCCACACCAGTCGCTGCCGAGCAGCGCGCTGGACACCAGCGGAACGAAGACCTGGCAGGTGCCGGCGGCCTGGAGAAGCTCCGGGCTCCAGCGTTCGCCGCCGGCGATGGAGGTGTCCAGGAAGCCGGCGTCCACTCCGGTCACCGGGCCGACCAGCTCACTGACGTGGACGGAGAGGTCCTCGAAGAATCGGGAGACGTATTCGGCCGGTTTGCCGGTGGCCCGGCCGACCGGCGCCCGCGAATAGCTGATGAAGAAGAGCGGGGCGCGTGCTCTGGAGGGTGCGTCCACTGTGCTCACCGCTGCCCCTCCGCCCTCCCCACGCGGCCGGAACATCAGCGTAGTCCCCGCGTCAACGTCGCGCCGCCAACCGGTTCGTGGCGAACCAACCAGTCGCGAAGTCGACAGCGGCCCGCGCCGGCAACAGGCGGGCGCTGGCCCGCCCCACCAGACCGTGTCGCACCAACGGCGTCTCGTCGAGCGCGGCGCCCACCTTCGGGAAGTCCCGGTCGTCCAGGTCGAGGGCCTGGAAGTCGAGGCGGACCCGCCGCCCGTCGACGAGCCGGAAGCAGTGGTAGTGGCGCTCGGGCGGCGGCACCGGGAGGCGGTACTCGGCCAGGTGCAGTGCGCTGCACGCCTCGTAGCCGAGACCGAGCAGCAGGATCTGCCCGTCCGCCGCGTAGAGGCCGCCAACCGGTGAGCGTTCCCCCAGGTGACAGGTGAGGTCATGACCGTCGGTGAGCTGCCGGGCCCGCGGGCCGAGCGCCGCGAACGAGGTCTGCGGATGGTCACTGCGCACGGCACCGGGGGTGCACCGGACGAACTCGGCGAGTGCACCCATCCGCTGGGAGGGGGTGGTCCGGCGGTCCCAGCCCGGCAGCGCGGCTTCGTACCGTTCGCGCTGCGCCCGGTCCATCCCGGCGGTGGCGGCCAGGTGGGCCCGGGAGGTGGTCGAGTTGCCGTCGGTCTGGGTGGGCACCAGCAGCGTGCCGGCCGGGCCGAGGACGTCGCGCAGCGCGCCGGCGAGGGTCGCCGGGCCGTGCTCCAGCGGGCCGACCCGACGCAGGCCGCAGTGCACCAGCAGGCACACCCCCGGGCGTACGCCCAGCGCCCGCAGGTCGTCGGCGAGGCGGGGGCGGCCCAGTCTGGGCAGTGGGTGCTCATCTGGACCCGACACGGGTCTCCTCCAGGGCGTGGCGCAGCTGGCCGACGAACCGCTCACCCGCGGCGGTGAGCGACCGGCTGGCCAGCAGCGCGTCGACGCCGTCCCGGGTCCACGCCAGGAAGTGGGCCGCGTGCGCCGACGCGTCCGGATGGTCGGTGGCCGCCCGGGACTGCCAGACCTGGGTGACGGCGAGGTGGGCGTACACCCCCTGGAGGACGCCCTCCGGCGGCCGTGGGTCGGGGCGCCAGGGCACCCGGATCCGGCCTTCCTGCCCGGGTTCGACCAGGTCGTACAGGTCGAGCACCGCACCCAGCTTCGCGTGCTGCCACTCGTGCACGAGCAGCACCGCCATCGTCTCCGGGTCGGGATGCGGGGTGACGGCGACCGCGCCGAACGCGTGCCGGGCGGTCGCGCTCCGCAGGGGTCGCGCCGGGTCGGGCGCCAACGGAACGACGGCACGCAGACCACCGTCGAGCGCCGCCGCGTGCGCCGGCACGTCCCGGTGCACGACCCGCCAGGCCTCCGCCAGGGTACGGCCCAACGCCCGCGCCGCCGGAACCTCCAGGCGGGGTTCCACCGGCTGGCCGTAGCAGTCGCGGTACGGGTCGCAGTCCTCCAGGAGCAACCGGCCGCCGGGCACCGGCACGTCACGGGTCGGAAGCCAGCCGGTCGACGGCGACGCCAGCGGATCGATGAGCACCGTCTGCGCCACCGACCCACCCCGGAGCTGGACCTCGCCGGGCCGGACTGTCACCTCCGCGCTCTCCCCCACGCCGGGCAGCGTCAGGCTGCCGAGCGTGGGCAACGTGATCGTGTCGGCCCGCACCGGGACGCGCAACGCGGCCGGGACGCCGGCCCGCAGGGCCGCCGCGATGGCGAGGGCCGGCAGTGGGTCGACCGTCGCGCCGAGGCCGGGCGGCGGCGACGGGTCGAGGCGATGCACCAGCCCGGGCCGGACGAAGGGGTACACCAGGACCGCCCGGACCGCCTCCGGTGCCGCCTCGTCGAGGTGGACGAGCAGGTCCCAGGCGGCGGTGCTGCCGAACCGCTCCCGACAGGCCGCCAGCAGCGCCCGGGTGATGGAGAGCTGGGTGGCGGCGAGCAACGCGAGCGTCGACGCCGACCCGTACCCGGTCGCCAGGTCGTCCAGCAACTCGTCGAAGGGCGAGGTGCCGGACCAGTCGCCGGACGCGGACGGGGTGACGGTCGTCTGGCGCGGCGCGGGTGGGGCGGGCGGCGGGTACCCGTCCACTGTGTCGATCAGGCGGAGCAGGTCGGCGCAGTACACCGAGGGGTTGTCGAAGCCGGAGCCGGTGCGCCAGCGGTGGGCGTACAGGCCGCCGCCGCACCGGTCGACCACCGGGCAGGACCGGCAGGTCGCGCAGAGCCCGTCCACGCCGTCCTGCCGGACGGCGACCCCGGGGTGCCGCGCGACCTCGTCCACCGAGTGGTCGAACACGTCGAACCCGGTGCCGGCCGCGCCGTGGTACGCGGTCTTCAGCGAGTCGACCTGCTCCCAGCTCCCGTCCGCCTCGATGACCAGCACGTCGGCCGGCGCGAGACCGAACGCCTCGGTGCCGCCGCCACCCGGGCGCAGGGCCTCGAACATCCGGATCGACACCGGCCGCCCGTCGTCCACCCACCGCCGGTGAATCCGCCCCAGCCAGTCCGCGTACGGGGTGGGGCCGGTGCGCTCGGGGGGCTGGTCCCAGGTGGCGTGGGGCAGCAGCAGGTCGACCCGGGGCGGGCGCTCGGCCAGCAGCGCCTCGTACACCCGGTCGGGGTCGTTGCGGACGTCGATGGTGCAGAGGATGCCGGCGTAGCTGGCGCGGTGTTCCGGCCTCCGCAGCAGGGCCAGCGCCCGCCGGACGTGGTCGTGGCTGCTGCCGCCGTGGGCGAAGACCCGGTGGCGGTCGTTGGCGGCGCGGTCCCCGTCGAAGGACACCCCGACCCGCACGTCGTACTCGACGAAGAGCCGGCACAGCTCCTCGTCGAGCAGCACGCCGTTGGTCTGCATGCGCAGGTCGAGCCGCGTCCACGGGGTGATCGCCGTGCGCAGCTCGGCCAGCACCTCCCGCAACCCGGCGGCGCCCAGCAGCAGCGGCTCACCCCCGTGCAGCACCACGTGCACGACCGGCAACCCGTGCTCGCGGGCGTGCTCGGCGATGCGCCGTGCGGCGGCCTGGACCGTGGCCGGCGGCATCCGCACCGGACGGCCACGCCAGGTCTGGTCGGCGTGCTGGTAGACGTAGCAGTGGTCGCAGCTGAGGTCGCAGCGGCTGTGCACCTTCAGCACGAACTGACTGATCGGCCGGCAGGATCCGCCCACTCCGGGTGGACCGCACCGGCAGACCATCGCTCAGATGGACGAGTTGAAGGCGGCGACGGCCACGGTGCCGGACGGCACGGAGTCGTTCGTGACGACGCGCCGGCGCACCGCCTCGATCAGATCGGCGTGCTCGACGGGGATCCGGTCCAGCGGGGTGCGCAGGCTACGGGTGAGATTGTCCAGGTCGGGACGGGATGTGCGGGCGGGGGCATGGTCCACAATGAGTCTCCGGGGGCCCGGGGCGCTGGGAGCGCGAGCGGCGGCTGTGGCTCGAACGGCTCTGGTCCGTGCCCAGGATAGACAAATATCGACCCAGTGTCACCGTCGGTACCATTGCCGGCACGACGAGTGGTAGACCGTTGTGGCAAAGAAGGAGCTGACATGTGCCGGAGCATCAAGACGTTGCGTGAACCGTTCACCCCGCAGGTGACCGACGCGGACGTCGAGGCGGCGGCGTTGCAGTACGTCCGGAAGATCTCTGGCTTCCGGGCGCCCGCCGCGCACAACGCCGCCGCGTTCGACGCCGCGGTGACCGCCGTGGCCGAGGCGACGCGCACCCTGCTCGACCAACTGGTGGTGCGGGGTGCCGGATCGGGCACCCCGGCCCAGTCGGCCACCGCCGCCAACTGACCGCCGCTTACCGGCACGGCACCCGGCCGGGCCTGACCCTGGAGAGGGTCAGGCCGCAGCGAGCGCCGGGGCGACCGTGTCCGGCGCCCAGCGTGAGCGGTGACACTGCGACCAGCCCCGACAACCCGGGTCACCCAGCGAGCAGAGCCGCAGCCTGCTGAGCACCTCACCGTCGTCGGTGTCCCGCACGTCGAAGTGCACCGGACGGACCGTGCCGTCCGGCGCGACGAGCAGGTGCCGCCCCGCGTCGAGCGTGTCGTCGCGCAACAGGCAGTTGCGGCCCAGCAATCGGGCCAGTGCGGCGATGCTCGCGTGCTCGGAGAGCTGCTCGGGCACCCCGTAGCAGTCCACCACCGTCGCGAACTCGCCCGGCGCCTCCCAGACGTCACACACCACCGCGTACGCCGGCAGCCGCGCCGGGTCGGCCGCCGCCAACGGCATCACCACCCGACCAAGCGCCTCGGCCAGCGCCGGGTAGACCTCCACGGGTTGAGCCCCGTCGATTCTCCAGTTCCACAGCTCGGTCATTCCGCCTCCTCGCTGCGTTCGTCCCACCGGCCTCCGGATCGGGCCTTACACACGATGGTGGGGGGCATTTGACCCCAGCCGGGGGCAAGTTACCGGTCTGTGACCATTCCGGGCAAAATTTCCCTGAGCAGCATTGCTCGGAGTAGCGGGAAGGTGACAGTTTATCGGCTATGGTGCGCCATCCGCACCACCGCCACCGCGTGTCCTCCCGCAGGTCGACAGCCCCGATCAGCGCAGGACGACCAGGTGCTCCCCCCGGGGCAGCAGCTCACCCACCACCGGAGCGCCGGGCACCTCGCCGGCGACCAGCAGGCCACCGGAGGTCTGCGCGTCGGCCAGCAGCAGCCGCTCCGCCTCGTCCGCCCCGCCGAAGTCCGTCCACGGGGTCACCCAGTCCAGGTTGCGCCGGCTGCCGCCGCTGACGAACCCGTCGCGCAGCGCCTCGCGCGCGCCGGCCAGACAGGGCACCCGGGCGGTGTCGATGGCCACCGTGACCTGGCTGGCCCGGGCCAGCTTCGAGGCGTGCCCGAGCAGCCCGAACCCGGTCACGTCGGTGCCGCACCGGATGCCGGCGGCGACCGCCGCGCGGGCGGCCTCCCGATTGAGCGCGCTCATCGTGGCCACCGCCTCCGGGAAACTCTCACCGGTCGCCTTGTGTCGGGTGTTCAGCACGCCCACACCGATCGGCTTGGTCAGCGACAACGGCACCCCGGCCTGCCCGGCGTCGAGGGTGATCAGCTCCTCGGGTCGGACCGTGCCGGTGACCGCGAGACCGTACTTCGGGCCGTCGTCGTCCACGCTGTGACCGCCGGCCAGGTGACAGCCGGCCTCCCGCGCCACGTCCTGACCGCCGCGCAGCACCTCACGGGCCAACTCCAGCGGGAGCACGTCGCGCGGCCAGCAGAGCAGGTTGAGCGCCACCAGCGGGGTGCCGCCCATCGCGTACACGTCGGAGAGCGCGTTGGCCGCGGCGATCCGACCCCAGTCGTACGCGTCGTCGACCACAGGCGTGAAGAAATCGGCGGTGCTGACCAGGCCGGTCCGCTCGTCCAGACGCACCACCGCCGCGTCGTCGCCGTGATCCAACCCGACCAGCAGCTCCGCCGTGCCGGTCGCCGGGCCGAGACCAGCCACCATGATCTCCAGCTCGCCCGGCGGGATCTTGCAGGCGCAGCCACCGCCGCGGGCGTACGTGGTCAACCGTACGGGTTCGGTCATCCCCCCATGATCTCGGCAACGCGCCACGATCGCCACCATGACCACCCACCCGGTGACCAAAATCGGACGCCCGAGAACGATCGTGACCGGTGTTACCGCTCCGTGACCCGCTGGGTTGCGTTCTGCCACATCAAGCCGCCTACAGTGGCCGCACCGGGGGTCAACCGACCCCGATCCGGGAGACGACAGGGGACGGTGGACGACGTGACGACGGGCGAACCGCTCATCGTGCTGGACGCGGTCAACAAGTGGTTCGGGCCGCTGCACGTGCTGGACGACGTCTCACTGTCGGTGGGTCGCGGCGAGGTGGTCGTGGTGATCGGCCCGTCCGGCTCCGGCAAGTCGACGCTGTGCCGCACGATCAACCGACTGGAACCGATCAACTCCGGCACCATCACCTTCGACGGTCAGCCGCTGCCGGCCGAGGGCAAGCCCCTCGCGAAGCTGCGCAGCGAGGTGGGCATGGTCTTCCAGTCGTTCAACCTCTTCGCGCACAAGACCATCCTGGAGAACGTCACCCTCGGCCCGATCAAGGTCCGCAAGGAGAAGCCGGCCGCCGCCCGCGAGCGCGGCCTGGCCCTGCTGGACCGGGTCGGCATCGCCAACCAGGCGGACAAGTTCCCGGCCCAACTCTCCGGTGGTCAGCAGCAGCGGGCGGCCATCGCCCGGGCGCTGGCCATGCAGCCCAAGGCGATGCTCTTCGACGAGCCGACCAGCGCCCTGGACCCGGAGATGGTCGGCGAGGTGCTCGACGTGATGACCTCATTGGCCAGCGACGGCATGACGATGGTCGTGGTGACCCACGAGATGGGCTTCGCCCGGCACGCGGCGAACCGGGTCATCTTCATGGCCGACGGGCAACTGGTCGAGGACGCCCCACCGGCGGAGTTCTTCGCGAACCCGCGCAGCGAGCGGGCCCGAGACTTCCTCTCCAAGATCCTCACGCACTAGGCGTCCGTAGTGGAGCGCGCCGTACTCGGTGGGCTCCGTTGAAGAAGGAGAAGAGTATGCGTATCAAGCGCGTTGCGGCAGTCGCCGCGGTCGCCGCTCTGGCGCTCGGCCTCACCGCCTGTGGTGGCGACGACGGCGGGGAGGGCACCGGCGCTGGCAGCAAGTCCTTCACCGCCGGCACCACCATGGAGAAGCTGAACAAGGCCCAGAAGATCAAGGTCGGCACCAAGTTCGACCAGCCGGGCTTCGGCCTGAAGGGCCTCTCCGGCAAGCCGGAGGGCTTCGACGTCGAGATCGCAAAGATCATCGTCAAGGAGCTCGGCATCCCCGAGGACAAGATCGAGTGGGTCGAGGCCCCGTCGAAGGTCCGCGAGGACGTGATCGTCAACGGCACTGTCGACCTGGTCGCCGCGACCTACACGATCAACGACAAGCGCAAGGAGCGGATCGCCTTCGCAGGCCCGTACTACGAGGCCGGCCAGAACATCCTGGTCAAGAAGGACGACACGACCATCACCGGTCCGGACTCGTTCAAGGACGGCACCAAGAAGGTCTGCTCCGTCACGGGCTCCACCCCGGCCGAGACGATCAAGCAGTACGTCAAGGACGTCGGCACCCAGCTGGTGCTCTTCGACACCTACGACAAGTGCCGGGACGCCCTCAAGGGCGGCCAGGTCAACGCTGTGACCACTGACAACGTGATCCTGCTCGGCTACATCGCCAAGGACGAGGCCTCCTTCAAGCTGGCCGGCAGCAACTTCACCAAGGAGCCGTACGGCATCGGGGTGAAGAAGGAGGACGCGGACTTCCGCAGCTTCATCAACGACACGCTGGACAAGGCGGTCGCCGACGGCAGCTGGAAGAAGGCCTGGGACAGCACCGCCGGCAAGTTCGGCGCGGAACTGGGCTCGGCGCCCACCATCAACCGCTACTGATCTGATCCTTCGATCTGGAGGGTGGGGAGGAACACCAACCCGTGAACGTGCTCATCGACAAGTTCGACGTCTTTGCGGGTGGTTTCTGGCTCACCCTCCAGATCTGCATCCTCGCCGCGATCGGCGCCCTCATCCTGGGCGCCATCGTGGCGGTGCTGCGCATCTCACCGGTGCCGCCGCTGCGCGCAGTCGGCACCAGTTACGTGAACGTCTTCCGCAACATGCCGCTGACCGTGGTGATGTTCTTCGCCGCGTTCGGCCTGCCGGCGCTCGGTTCCAACGCGGACTTCCTCCGCGTCCCGGTGCTCGACTCGCTGTTCACCCGGCTCGGCACCGATCTGCCGTACTTCCGGTTCGCACTGATCGCCCTGGTGCTCTACACCGCGGCGTTCGTCTGTGAGGCGCTGCGGTCCGGGGTGAACGCGGTGCCCGCCGGCCAGGCGGAGGCGGCCCGGTCGCTGGGCCTGACCTTCGGGCAGAACCTGCGCCACGTGGTGCTGCCGCAGTCCTGGCAGGCCTCGGTGGTGCCGCTCGGTTCGGTGATCATCGCGATGATCAAAAACTCGGCCCTGGCCGGCTTCTTCGGCGTGGTCGGTGACCTGTCGGCCACTGCCGACCAGCTCACCGGAGCCGAGGGCTACGCCTTCGTCCCGGTCGCCATCGGCATCTCGATCGGCTACCTGATCATGACGGTGCCGCTCGGCGCCCTGCTGGACCGGATCGAGAAGCGACAGGCGGTGGCCCGATGAGTCAGCAGACCAGCGTCCTCTACGACATCCCCGGCCCCCGGCAGCGGCGGATCACCCTGATCAGCAGCATCGTCGCCGGACTGGTCCTGCTCGTCGGGGCATACTTCCTGATCTACCGGCCCCTGGACGAGAACGGCCAGCTCTCGATGGAGCTGTGGGGTCCGCTTGTCGATCCCTCCAACGACAACTTCTCCCAGGTGTGGGACCGGATCGGTCTCGGCTTCAAGAACACCCTGTTCGCGGCGGCCCTGGCCATCGTGGCTTCGCTGGTGGTCGGAACGCTGCTCGCCGTGCTGCGGATCCAGCTCAAGAGCCTGACCCGACGGCGGTTCGTCGGCGTGGCGACGCCGCTGGCGTACCTGCTGCGCGGGCTGAGCGCGCTGCTGTCGGCGATCACCCGCGTCTGCGTCGAGGTGTTCCGCGGCCTGCCCGTTGTGATCACCATCTTCTTCGTGGCCCGTGGCTTCCCCGAGTTCGGCCTCTACTTCGACAACCTCTGGTATCTGGTCATCGGCCTCACCATCTACAACTCGGTGGTGATCGGCGAGATCCTCCGCTCCGGCATGGAGGGGCTGCCGGGCGGCCAGGCGGAGGCCGCTGCCGCCATCGGTCTCTCGCCGACGCAGACCACCCGGATGATCCTGCTGCCGCAGGCCTTCCGGATCATGCTGCCGGCGCTGATCAGCCAGCTGGTCGTGGTACTCAAGGACACCTCGCTGGGGTTCATCATCAGCTACGAGGAGACCCTGAACATCGGCAAGCAGATCATCGGCGTGCTGGGCAACCCGATCCAGGTCTACGTCGTGATCGCCGTGCTCTTCATCGTGGTGAACTACTCGCTGTCGAAGCTCGCCCAGTACGTCCAGCGGCGGCTCGCCCGGGGTCGCAAGACCGCCGGCACCCCGGCGCAGAACCCGCCGGCGGCGGCCCTGATCTCCCAGGCCGAGGGCGGAGGCGGAGGCGGCGGAGGCGGCGTCTGAGCCCGTCACACCGACCAGAAGGCCCGAAGGCCGCCCCGAGCAGTTCGGGGCGGCCTTCGGTCATCTGCCAGCGTCCGCCCGGTGTGGGCTGCCGGTCTGACTCATCGGGCGATCTCGGTGACCCGGGACTCGCGGACCACTGTGACCCGGATCTGACCCGGGTAGGTCAGCTCCTCCTCGATCTGCTTGGCCACGTCGCGGGCCAACACGGCCGCCCCGATGTCGTCCACGTCGTCCGGCTTGACCATCACCCGGATCTCCCGGCCGGCCTGCATGGCGAAGACCTTGTCCACGCCGAGCTTGCCGGCCGCGATCTCCTCGATCCGCTCCAGCCGCTTGACGTACGCCTCCAGGCTCTCCCGGCGCGCGCCCGGCCGACCACCGGAGCAGGCGTCGGAGGCCTGGGTGAGCACGGCCTCGATGGTCTGCGGAGGCACCTCGTTGTGGTGCGCCTCGATGGCGTGCACCACGTCCTCGTGCTCGCCGTACTTGCGGGCCAGGTCCGCCCCGATGATGGCGTGGCTGCCCTCCACCTCGTGGGTGAGCGCCTTGCCGATGTCGTGCAGGAACGCCGACCGTTTGATGATCGGCACGTCCAACCGCAGCTCGGCGGCCATGATGCCGGCGATGTGGGCGGTCTCGACCAGGTGCTTGAGCACGTTCTGCCCGTACGAGGTGCGGTAGCGCAGCCGGCCGAGCAGGGTCACCAGCTCCGGGTGGATCTCGGTGATGCCGACCTCGACCAGGGCGTCCTCGGCGGCGCGGAGGCAGAGCTGCTCGACCTCCTGCCGGGCCAGGTCGTAGACCTCCTCGATCCGGTGCGGGTGGATGCGCCCGTCCAGGACCAGCTTCTCCAGTGTCACCCGGCCCACCTCCCGGCGGACCGGGTCGAAGCAGGAGAGCAGCACCGCCTCGGGGGTGTCGTCGATGATCAGGTTGACGCCGGTCACCGACTCGAAGGCGCGGATGTTGCGCCCCTCCCGGCCGATGATCCGCCCCTTCATCTCGTCACCGGGAAGGTGCAGGACGCTGACCACGCTCTCCGCGGTCTGCTCGCTGGCGACCCGCTGGATCGCGTCCACCACGATGTGCCGGGCGCGCTGCTCGGCCGTGTTGCGCGCGTCGGACTCGATGTCCCGCACGAGCAGCGCCGCTTCCCGCTTGGCCTGCGTCTCGATGGCGTCGACCAGCTCCAGTCGCGCGGAGTCGGCGGTGAGCCCAGCGACCCGCTCCAGCTCCCGACGGCGCAGCTCCTCCGACTCGGTCAGCTCGGCCTCCCGCTGGGCGAGCGCGGCCTCCCGGGCGGCGAGGGCGGCCTTCGCGGCGGTGAGTTGCCGCTCCCGCTCGGCGAACCGCTCCACCTCCTCGGTGTGCATCCGCTCCCGCTCGTCCATCCGAGCCGCCCGACGTTCCACCTCGGCGGCCTGCTCCCGGGTGGTGGCGGCGAGCACCGCCACCTCCCGCTCGCCGCTTCGCCGGGCTGCCGTCCGCAGCTGCTCGGCATCCGCCTCGGCCTGCTTGTGGGCGCGCTCCAGGACGGTGTCCGCCTCGGCCCGGGCGTCGTCGAGGACCCGACGCGCCTCGGCGCGGGCGGCCTTCGCCTCGGCCTTCGCCGCCGCCGCCTCGGTACGGGCCGCGGCGGCCGCGGACTTCGCCACGTCGATCGTGCTGTTCGCCTCGTCGGCCGCGCTCCGCAGGGCAGCGAGGGACTGCTCCTGGCGGTCCTTCTCGGCGATGAACGCGGGATCCTCCGGAGCCGGCGCGGCGCCCATCCGGCGCAGTGTCCGGATGCCTACCAGCAGGGCCCCGATCACCACCACCGCGAGGACGAGGACAGCCGCGAGGAGCACGACGTCGAACGCGTTCATGCCGGGACCCCGTCGGGTCTACCGATGAACCTGTGCCGCCGCCCCGCCATGGCCGCCTCCCCTAACGTCGAGACCGCAGCGACCGTGCCGGGGGCACACTCCTGCGGCTGTGGACGCCCGACCGGAGCGGCTGGCCGTGGGTAGCTTTCTCCGCCGGCGGTGCCCTCGGGCAGCGTCGGCGACCGGGTGCAGTTGTCGCAGCGTTCCGGACCGGCCTGTCCGGAACTGCCGCCAAAGGCCGTGGAGTCGGCCAAAGTGATGCTGTTCTGTTACGCGATCTATGTTGTGCGCTTAGCCTGCGCTGGTCGGGCAATGTGAGCCTGTATGGCGAGGCTAGGTCGCCGGGGGTGCTCTGGTCAAGGACTCATGATCAAACCCCCCGAACGGAGAGAAGTTGAACGGTCACCGCGCGCTGATCTGGCGCCGGACAGGAGGGGACAAACTCCGCGAGGTGTGCTGCTCTCTGGACGTGTCGGGCCTGCTCAGCGCCGCCCAGCCGGTTGTCGGACAAGGCCGGCGACCCAGCCAGGTGTGACCCATCCGTCTCATCAGACGTCAGCTGGCTCCCATCGCCACCGCTGCCGCAACCAGCGCCGCGTTGTCAGCGGCGGGTGAGCCGTCCGGCAGGCACAGGGTGTCCTCAAGCCCGATTCGGGCGGCCAGGCCCCGGCGTACCGCCTCGGCGAGGACCGGCCAGGTCGCCGGACCCTCGGCGTGCAGCAGCACCGACGGCGCGTCCGCCGGCAGCGCGGCGAGAATCCCGGAGGCGTCGGCCAACGCGACTTCCGCGTCCTCAGCCATGCACTCGACCAGCACCCGCCCGGCCGGCACCCGCCACCTGCGGTACGCCGCTACCGCGTCAAGCGTCCACAGCCCTGCCTCGACGAGCACCCCGCGCTCGTGCAGGGCGGCCGCGACCGCCTCGGCACCGGGCTCGTGCGCGTTGACCGAAGCGAAGTCGGGCAGCACCGGCCAGGCCCGGACGGCGGCCACCCGGGCAGCCGGATCCGGCGAAATCCATTCGCCTGTGCTCACCCCGACCGGCAGCCCCGGTCGGGCGGCACGGATCGCGGTCAGCGCGTCGGCGATCACCGCCGGCCGCAGCGACTCGGCCCCGGTCTCGTCCCGGGGATGGACGTGCACGGCCGCGACGCCGAGCGCCGCGCAGCGGGCCGCATCGGCGGCCAGCTCCGCCGCCGTGAGCGGCACAGCCGGATGGGCCTGCCGGTCACGCCCGCCGTTCAGACATGCCTTCAACATGAGGCCCGCACCCCCATCGGGAGTCGCAACGGACAGCCGACCAAGCGCTCACTCGACCAGACGGTTGTCGCGCTCCAACTCGCCCTCCGCGTCGGCGAGCGCGTCGGCGTCGATCTGCTCGGCGAACTCGGCCGCCTCGGCGCTCTGCGCGGCGAGCGCGTCCTTCACCGCCCGGATGGCCACGCCAGGCGGATAGCCCTTGCGGGCCAACATCCCCACCAGCCGGCGGAAGACCACGTCCGGCTCGCCTCGGGCGGTGCGCAGCTTGCGCTCCACGAGGCCACGGGCGGTGTCCGCCTCGGTCTCCTCGTCCAGCTCATCCAGCGCCTCGGTGGCCACCTCGCCGTCCACGCCCTTACGGCGCAGCTCGTTGGCGAGCGCCCGGCGAGCGAGGCCACGCCCGGCGTGCCGGCTGGACACCCAGGCCCGGGCGAACGCGGCGTCGTCGATGATGCCGACCTCGTCATACCGGTCGAGGACCTCGGCCGAGACCTCTTCGGAGATGCCCCGCTTGGCCAACGCCCCGGCCAGCTCGGCCCGGGTGCGGGGCCGGACGGCAAGCTGGCGCAGGCAGATCTCGCGGGCCACCTCGGACTCGTCGCGCGGAGGCGCCGGAGACTCGACGGTGTCGGCCTCCTCGGACCGACCCCGGCGGCCTCGCCGAGGACGAGGCGGATCGGTGGCGTCGCCCGTACGGGGCGGACTGGCATCCCAGCCCCGCCCCGTACGAGCGCGTCGTCCTGCCATGGGTCAGCGACCGGTCAGAAGTCGACCGGCGGCAGCTCCGGGCCACCGGCGGCGTCACCCGCGCCGACCCCGACGCCGAGCTTCTCCAGGATCTTCTTCTCGATCTCGGCGGCCACGTCCGGGTTTTCCTTCAGGAACTCCCGGGCCTTCTCCTTGCCCTGACCGAGCTGGTCGCCGTCGTACGTGTACCACGCTCCGGACTTACGGATGATCGCCTGCTCCACGCCGACGTCGATCAGCGAGCCCTCACGCGAGATGCCCTTGCCGTACATGATGTCGAACTCGGCCTGCTTGAACGGCGCGGCGACCTTGTTCTTCACGACCTTGACCCGGGTGCGGTTACCGACGACGTCGGTGCCGTCCTTGAGGCTCTCGATGCGTCGCACGTCAAGCCGGACCGAGGCGTAGAACTTCAGCGCCCGACCACCGGTGGTGGTCTCCGGGCTGCCGAACATGACGCCGATCTTTTCCCGCAGCTGGTTGATGAAGATCGCCGTGGTGCCGGTGTTGCTGAGCACACCGGTGATCTTCCGCAGCGCCTGGCTCATCAGCCGGGCCTGGAGGCCCACGTGGCTGTCGCCCATCTCGCCCTCGATCTCGGCGCGCGGCACCAGGGCCGCCACCGAGTCGATCACGATGATGTCCAGAGCGCCGGAGCGGATCAGCATGTCCGCGATCTCCAACGCCTGCTCGCCGGTGTCCGGCTGGGAGACCAGCATCGCGTCGGTGTCGACGCCGAGGGCCTTCGCGTACTCCGGGTCGAGCGCGTGCTCGGCGTCGATGAAGGCGGCGATGCCGCCGTTGCGCTGGGCGTTGGCCACCGCGTGCAGTGCCACAGTGGTCTTACCGCTGGACTCGGGACCGTAGATCTCGACCACCCGGCCACGGGGCAGACCACCGATGCCGAGGGCCACGTCGAGCGCGATGGAGCCGGTCGGAATGATTGCGGTCTGGACGACCGGCCGGTCACCCAGCCGCATCACCGAGCCCTTGCCGAATTGCTTGTCAATCTGAGCGAGAGCAAGGTCGAGTGCCTTCTCCCGGTCAGGCCCTGCTGCCATGGTTGCCACCCCTGCCTTCGCCGGCGTCTTTGCTGAGCTTCGCGTCACGCGGACACGCTAGGCGCTAGGTCCGACAGAAAACCAGCCGACGGGCCGCGAGCTGTGGACGAGCACCCCGCTGTGGACAATAGCCGAACATGTGTACGACTCGACAAGCGACACGCGGAACCGGCGAAAAGGCTGCTCAGCGTAGTCGAGCGGGCACTCGGTCGGGATACGCGGCGCAGACCGCCCGCCACACCACGTGCGTCTGCTCCCCCGATGCCAGGGCCTGCTCGATGGTCCGCCCGCCGAGCTGGGACAGCACCTGATCGCGGGCGATGCTGGCCGCGTAGCCGGGCCCGAACGCCTCGTCCAACCGCGTCCAGAAGTCGGTCAGCCGCACAGTGATCAGCCCTCCTCGTCCGGTGCCCCGGTCGGCACCGGGCGCAACGCTAGCGCCACCAGGGGCGCCGCGGCGACCGCCGCGAGCAGGGTGAGCACGGGATAACCGGCGAACTGCATGACAAACCCACTGGCCACGGCCGCCCCGGCCCCGGCCAGTCCCATGATCAGGTCGGACAGCCCCTGGACGCTCGGCCGCACCCCGGCCGACACCGACTCGGACAGCAGGGTCGATCCGGCCACCATCGTCCCCGACCAGCCCAGCCCGAGCAGGACCAGACCGACCGAGAGCCGAGGGGTGTGGTGCCCGGCGGTGCCGGCGACCGCGCAGGCGGCCAGCAGCATCCCGACCCCACCGAGGATCACCGCCCGTCGACCGAGCCGGTCGGTGAGCCAACCGACCACCGGGGAGAACGCGTACATGCCGGCGATGTGCAGGCTCAGCACGATGCCGACCAGCCGCAACACGTCTGCGTCGGCGTGCGACTCACCGAGCCGGACCGGAGTCATCGCCATCACCGCCACCATCACCAGGTGACCCACCGCCACGGCGGCGATGCCGAGTCGGGCGGCGGGCTGTCCGCGTACCACCGACCAGGCCACACGCATCCCGGCGCCGCGCGGCACGCGGGCCTCGACCGGCGCGGGGGCCGGTGTCGCGCCGCCGCCCGCCGCCGATGCCTCGCCCGCCGCCGCGGTCGCCGACGCCTCAGCCGCCGTCGCGTCGGCGGCCGTCGCCTTGGCGGCCGCGAGCCGCCGCGCGGTGAGCAGCGGGTCGGGCCGGAGCAACCCGAGGAGTACGACGGCAGCCAGCACGAACGCGGCCGCGCTGAACGCGAACGGGCCGGCCAGCGGGGGCAGCCCCCAGCCGGTGGTGACCCGGTCGGCCAGCGCGGCGAAGTTCGGCGCGGCCACCGCACCGATGGTGGTCGCCCAGACGATCAGGGAGAGCTGCCGCCCCCGACGGGCCGGCTCGGCGAGATCCACTGCCGTGTAGCGGGCCTGCAGGTTCGCGGCGGTCCCCCCGCCGAAGAGCAACATGCCGACGAAGATCAGCGGCACCCAGCGGGTGGCCGCGGCCAGCACCACGAGCAGGCCGCCGACGGCGCCGACCGCGTACGCCAGCACCAGGCCCGGCCGGCGACCGTGCCGCGCCATGATCCGGGTGACCGGGACGGCGAGCAGCGCCGCACCGACCACCCCGGCGCTCTGTGCGACACCGGCCACCGCGGTCCCGGCGATCCGTGCCGCGAGCAGCGCGCCCACGGAGATGCCGATGGTCACGCCGATCCCGCCGATGATCTGGGTGGTGAAGAGCAGCCGCAGGGTTCGCCGCTGGATCGACGCGACGTCGGGTCGGGCGGCGGTACGCGGCGCGGTCAGGTCGGTCGCCATCGGCGCTCCTGTCGGAAGGGGTGCCTCATCCTCGCGCACCCGCGCCGACCAGCGGCAGTGGGTCTCGCCGATGACGGGCGGCCGATCCGCCCTACCCACGCGATCTGCGACGCACTGTCAATCTTGGACAGCTCACGGTCAGATGGCCATCACCCGCTGGTGCAGCGCGGAGACCGCCGAGCGCGCCGCCACGAACGCGCCGTGCTGCCAGGCCACCTCGTGACTGAGCCAGTCCCCGGCGAAGTAGACCCGCCCGGCCGGCTGGAGCAGCAGGTTGTAGCCGGCCGTGCCGTACCGGGGTGAGGTCCAGGCGCCCTCGATGTAGCGGGTCCGGTCCCAGGCGTGGGAGTACGACGTCACCAGCTCACTGCGGTACTTGTCGCCGTGGATCTTCACACCCTGGCTGACCGCGCGCTCGGCGCGCTGCTCCGGGGTCAGCCCGCTGTACGCCCTGGCGTTCGCCCCGGTGTTGTAATAGCCGACGACCAGGCCGCGCTTCCCGTGGAAGCCGTAGGACGGGTACCAGATGTGCGACAGGTCCAGGTCGGTCTCGGTGATGCCGCCGTAGATCCGCTGATCGGTCTCCCACCAGCGGCTGCGGTATTCCAGACCGATCTTGCCGGAGGCGGTGACCGGGAAGTCGGCCAGGGCCGCGGTCACCGCCGTGCCGAGATTGTGCGGTACGCGGGCCATCAGGTGCGGCGGTAGCGCCGCCACGCAGTAGTCGGCGGTGATCTGCGACTGCCGCCCGCCCTGTCGATAGGTCACCTCGACCCGGCTGCCCCGGTCGGTCACCGCTGTCACCTCGGCGTTGAGTCGGATCCGGTGCGGGCCCACCGCCCGGGCCAGGGCTCGGGGGATCTGGTCCATCCCGCCGACCGGCTGGAACATCAGCATGGCCTGGTCGTAGCCGAACTCGAAGGAGAAGTACCGACCGATGTTGCTGGCGAACACGTCGGAGAGCGCCGGCGGCGCACCGAGCGGGCTCCCCACGTCGTTGCCCGCACCGGGATACGCGGAGAAGCCCCGACGGTTCGTCCCGGTGTACGCCCAGTCGCTGGTCCGTCCGCCGATCGCGCCGAAGCTCTGCAGGAACGACAGCAGCCGGTCGCGATCCTCGGTGCTGAGCCGGGCGTCCAGCGCGCCCTGGTCGGTGGCCTTCGCCAGCAGCTCCGAGACGTAGCCGTACACGTCGGCCTTGGCGGTGCGGTACCGGACCGGCTCGGTCATCCCGGCGGACTCGTTGTAGATCCAGGCGTCGGCGTTCTGGTTGGTGAAGACCTCGATGGGCACGCCGAGTTCCCGGCAGTAGTCCATCGTGACCATCCACTGTGCGATCCGGCCCGGCCCGGCGTTGAAGTAGACCCCGTCGGAGAAGCCGGCCCGCTGGGTGCGTCCGTCGAGGTCCGTCTCGACGTCGCCGCCCCGGATGGTCAGGTTCCGACCGCCGACGCGGTGCCGCGCCTCAAGGATGGTGCAGTGGTAGCCCGCCTTGCCCAACTCGTACGCCGTGGTCAGCCCGGCGATGCCGCCGCCGAGCACGACCACGCTGGCACCCGAGCGCCCGGTGAGAGTGAAGTCGGACCGCTCCGGCGGCCGGAATGCCGGGGTGACCGACGCCGCCGCGCTGGGGGCCAGCCCCATGGCACCCATCGTGGCGAGCATCGCTCCGGCACCGCCACTGATTCCGACCGTACGCAAGAACCCGCGCCTGCTGACCATCGACTGCGTCTGATCGCTCATAACGGCCTCCCCTACAAGATCGACTCGCATGAGTCTGCAGAGGATCTGTTACGCGGTTCACGCATCGCCGTTTCCGGTGGGTATCGCCTCACCGTGCGATCCGGGCGGACATCTCCCGCCGGCTCGGGTCGGGGCGGCCTCGGTCGCCGGCTACCCGGGCAGGGCGCGGGTGACGACGGTGAGGTCGGTGACCAGGCCCTCGTAGGCCTTGTCCTGGTCGTCGGCGCGCAGCACGGCGGACGGGTGGATGGTGGCCAGCAGCCGGGCCTGTGGCGCGTCGGCGCGCTTTCCGGCGTTGTCCACCGGCACCTGCTCGAAGTCGGCGGGGTGCTGCGCCGACTCTGGCCAGGGCAGCAGCTCACCCCGCTGCCGGGTGACCCGGAAGGACGGGCCGAGCAGCGCCTTGGCGGCGGTCGCGCCGAGCACCACCACGATCTCCGGACGCAGTCGGGCGAACTCGGCTACCAACCACGGCCGGCAGGCGGTGATGTGCACCTGGTCCGGGGTCTGGTGGATCCGCCGCTTGCCGCGCTGCACGAAGCGAAAGTGCTTTACGGCATTCGTGAGGTACAGGTGACCCGGGTCCAACCCGGCGTCGTCGACGGCGCGGCGCAGCAGGCGTCCGGCCGGGCCAACGAAGGGCAGCCCCTTCTGGTCCTCCATGTCGCCGGGCTGCTCGCCGACCAGCACCACGCGGGCGCTCTCGTCGCCCCGGCCGAAGACCGTCTGCGAGGCATCCCGGTACAGCTCACAGCCCCGACAGCCGCCCGCGGCGGTGCGCAGGTCGTCGATGGTGTCGGCGTCGGGCGGGATGAACCGCTGGGCGCCCGGGGCGCTCCCGGTCTGCTCGGCCATGCCGACTGTTATATACCCGTTCGATGCTCACTGCCGGGTACGCCCCGGGCGCATCGGCGGCTTTCGGGTCAGTAACCGTTACCGCCGCCGTCGCCGCCGGACGCGATCGCGATCAGCACGATGATGATGATGATGATCGCCACCGCGATGGCGATCCAAATCCCCTTACGAGCCCCACCAGACGCCATGTCCCCACACCTCCGGGCGCCCGCATACCCGTCTCCGCCGCCCCGAATCCTCGCGATGTCGCACTTTCTGCCCGGACCACCATGCACAGGTCCGACATTCAGCCAACACAAGCTGCAAGATCGCGGGGAGCGGGAGCGGGAGCGGGAGCGGGGGCGGGGGCGGGGGCGGGGGCGAGGGCGGGGGCGAGGGCGGGATGGGTCAGGTGGGGAAGCCTTGGGTGGGGGGTGGGTTTTCGGCTCGGGCCACTGCGGTAGCGAGGGGGGCCAGGTCGGTGGTGTCCAGGGAGCTGACGGTGATGCGCAGGGCCGGTGGGGCGGCGATCCGGTAGAGAGCGCCGGGGGCCACCGCCCAGCCGGCGTCACGGAGCGCGGTCACCGTGCTGGTCTCGTCCGCGACCGGCAGCCAGACGTTGATGCCGCTGCGACCGTGTGCGGTCAGGCCGTGCTCGGCGAGCGCGGCGAGCAGCCCTTCGCGCCGCTGCTCGTAACTCAGCGCCGCCCGCTGCACCAACTCGGTGACCGCCGGGTCCCGCCACAGGGCGAGCACCAGGCGTTGCAGCACTGTGGAGACCCAGCCGGCGCCGACCCGGGTACGGCCACTCACCCGGGCCACCGTCGTCTCGTCCCCGACCAGCACCGCCAGCCGCAGGTCCGGGCCGAAGGGCTTGCTCACCGAGCGGAGGAAGGCCCAACTCGCGGTCGCACCGGCGAGCGGATGCAGGGGTACGCGGGCCAGCTCGGCCGCGTGGTCGTCCTCGATCAGCAGCAGGTCCCGGCGGCCGGAGAGCAGTGTCCGCAGCGCCTCGGCGCGGGCCGCGGAGACGGCGGCGCCGGTCGGATTCTGCGCCCGGCTGGTGATGATCAGCGCCCGCGCTCCGGCGGCGAGCGCCGCTTCCACCCCGGCGACCAACGGCCCCTCGTCGTCGAGCGGCACCCCGATCGGGCGCAACCCCAGCGCGGCGACCAGGTCGAGCAGGTTGGCCCAGCCCGGGTCCTCGACCGCCACCGCGTCGCCGGGGCGCAGGTGAGCGCCGAGCAGCCGTTCGATGCCGTCCAGCGCACCGCCGGTGAGGGTCAACTCCCCGGCCGGTACGCCGTCGGCGCGCAGCCGGGCGCGGGCCGCCTCGGCCAGTTCGGGCAGCACTCCGGCGTCGGAGTAGCCGACCGAAGGACCGCCGGCGGTGGCGAGCGCCGCCAGGTGCGGGCCCAGCGGGGGAAGCAGCCGGGGGTCGGGTTCACCCCGGGACAGGTCTCGGGCGCCGGGCAACGGCGGGGGGCGCAGCGCGGAGCGGCGGGCGGCCACCGGCGGGCGGGGGCGTACCCGGGTGCCGTGCCGACCGGCGGTGGCGAGCAGGCCGCGCTGGCGTAGCTCCTGGTAGGCGCGGGCGACGGTGGCGGGGCTGACTCCCAACTGCGCGGCGAGTGCCCGCACGGGTGGCAGGGCGGCCCCCGGTGGCAGGGCGCCGGTACGGATGCCCGACTCGATGCTGGCCGAAATCTCGACGGCTGTCGTACCGGTGAGCTGATAGTGTGCTGACACAAATACGAGATTGTACTAGAACAAAGGGGCGCGCGCATGTATCCACCCACCGCCCGGACCACACCCCACCGTTCCCGCGACAAGATGAGCTACGACCAGGCAGCCGCCCACGCCGTGCTCGACGAGGCGTACGACTGCGCGCTCAGCTTCACCGTCGACGGCCAGCCCCGGGTGCTGCCCACCCTGCACGTCCGCATCGGCGACACGCTCTACCTGCACGGCTCCACCGGCAGTCGGCCGCTGCTCGCCGCCCGGGGCGACGACGGGCTGCCGGTCTGCGTCGCGGTGACACTGCTCGACGGGCTGGTCTACGCCCGCTCCCAGTTCCACCACAGCGCCAACTACCGCTCGGTGGTCGCGCACGGCACCGCCCGACTGGTCACCGACGAGCGGGAGAAGCTCGCCATGCTCACCGCGCTTGTCGAGAAGGTCGGCGCCGGACGTAGCACCGCCACCCGTCCGCCCAGCCGTCGCGAGTTGGCCGAGACCTCAGTACTGGCGCTGCCACTGCGTGAGGTGTCCGTCCGGGCCCGCACCGGCGGCGTCCGCGAGGACGAGGCCGACCTGCACCTGCCGCACTGGGCCGGCGTGCTGCCGCTGCGACTCACCGCCGGGGCGCCCGAGCCGGACGCCGGGGTCACCGCGCCGCTGCCGGCGTACCTGCGGACGCCCCGCACACCCTGGCACGAGCCGGTGCCGCTGCACGGCGAGCACGTTCGGCTGGAGCCGCTGGAATTGGCGCACACCGACGAGTTGCACACCGCCACGGCGGACCCGGAGGTGTGGCGGCACCTCAGCGTCGCGCCGCCCACCGCCCCCGCCGAAACCGCAGAGGTGATCGGCGCCGCCCTGACCGCCCAGCACCGGGGCGAACGGGTGGCCTGGGTGCAGCGGTGCGCGGCCACCGGGGCGGTGGTGGGCAGCACGTCCTACTACGACATCGACCCGGAGCGACGGGCCGTGGCGATCGGGCACACCTTCCTCGGTCGGCCGTGGTGGCGTACCGGGATCAACACCGAGGCGAAGTTGCTGCTGCTCAGCCGGGCCTTCGACGACCTGGGCGCGGTGCGGGTCGCCTGGCACACCGACATCCGCAACGTTCGCTCCCAGGCGGCCATCGAACGGCTCGGCGCGACCCGGGAAGGGGTGCTGCGGATGCACCGGCAACGCCCGGACGGCTCCTGGCGGGACACCGTGCAGTACGCGATGACCGTCGACGAGTGGCCGAACGCACAGGCCAGGCTGCGAGAAAGACTTCGGCGGACGGCACCGGTGGCGTGATGATGGCGGGCGTGCTGGGGATCACCGACATCTGGACGTACGTGCTGGGCACCGTGGCCATCATCCTGCTGCCCGGGCCGAACTCACTGTTCGTGCTCTCCACAGCGGCCAAGCGGGGCGTCGCGGTGGGCTACCGGGCCGCCGGTGGCGTGTTCGTCGGCGACGGGGTGCTGATGTTCCTCTCCGCCGCCGGGGTGGCGTCGCTGCTCAAGGCGTACCCGCCGCTGTTCCTGGTGATCAAGTACGCCGGTGCCGCGTACCTCGGTTATGTCGGGGTGACCATGCTGCTCGGCGCCGTGCGGCGCTGGCGCGACCGCAACGACCCGAGCACGCCGCGGCTCATCGACGCCGCAGAGCCGGCGGCGATGCGCAGCCCGTTCCGTAAGGCGCTGGTGATCAGCCTGCTGAACCCGAAGGCGATCCTGTTCTTCATCTCGTTCTTCATCCAGTTCGTCGACCCCGGTTACGCCTGGCCGGCGCTGTCGTTCCTGCTGCTCGGCCTGATCGCGCAGGTGACGAGCGCGCTCTACCTGACCGCGTTGATCTTCGCGGGCACCTTCCTGGCCGCCCAGTTCCGCCAACGCCGCCGCCTGGCGGCCGGCGGCACCACCGCCGTGGCCGCCCTGTTCCTGGCCTTCAGCCTCAAACTGGCCACCGCCAGCGCCGGCTGACCCCCTACCCCGCTCGGCCCCGCTCCACCCCCGTTGGGCCCGGGGGGGGGTGGTTAGGTGCCGTCGCCGCCGGAGCCGCCGCCACCTACCCCGGCGCCGCCGGCGGTGCCGCCGAGGCCGTAGCCAGGTCGGATCGGCTCGTCGGGATGGCGGCTGACGTGGGCCGACCCCCCGATCTGCGCGGACCAGTCGGCGTGCGCCGCCGCGGCCGCGTGCCGGTTGATCGTCTGCCGAATCCAGCCGTCCACGGTGGCCACCCAGTCCCGCCGCCCGGCGTCCTCGTGCCAGATCCGGAACCGACTGATGCTCTGGTGCGTGATTCCGGCCAACGCCAGCCGGCGATCGACCCAGAGGATCGCCTCCAGGCCCGCCGAGTTGGTCACGAAGATCACCTCCAACTCGGTGATCGGGCCGGCGTAGAGCGGCCCCACCCAGTAGCCCCAGCGCTGGTGCAACGGCAGGGTGTGCTCCACACCCGGCAACCCGCCCTCCTGCAACCCGGACTGGCGGATCATGAAGCCCAGCGTGTCCAACGCCGCCAGCACGTGCTGCTGGGTGGGGATCGGGTGCACAAAGACCGGCACCATGGCCCCCTGGTCAAGGTCGGGGTCGAGCGACACCTCGGTCCGCAGGCCCATCCGCAGGCTCAGCAGCGGCACCCCGCCGAAGGTGGTCACCGGGGTCTCCCAGGGCAGCGGGAACGCGAAGTCGACAGCCCGTCGCCGACCGGCCGGTACGACGAACCGGCCGGCGATCGGCAGGTGGTGGAACTGCACGAGACGTCGGGCCGCGGCCGGATCGTCCGGCTCGACAGTGGTGACGAGGCCCAGCCGGATGTGCCGCACCAGCACGTCCTCCGGGCCGGCCGCGAGGGTCACCCGCCCGGGCAGGCGCAGGCCCGGCCGGGTGCTCGGGTTGGGGAGCGTGGTCTGCACGGACAGCCCAGTCCCGCCGGACTCCGGTGACACCCCCGTCAACCGCACCGCGCGCCCCCTCCCGGAACGGGGGCAGCACGCCCCGCACCAGCCGCGCCTACCCCGTCGAGGTGGTCTCAAGCCCGCCGACGCCGAACCGCGCCGCCATGCCGAGCGTCGACCCGGCCGCACGTCGTCAGTGCGGCCGGGTCGGCAGGTCAGCGCAACCGCCGCCCGCGCGGCACCGTGTCGGTCTCGTCGTCGAACTCCCCGATGACCTCCTCCAGGAGGTCCTCCAGGGCCACGAAACCGATCGGCCGTGCCGGGCCACCGCCGTTGCGGACCAACGCGAGCTGCGACTGCCGGGCCCGCATCGCCGCCACCGCCTCGGTGACCGACGACGTCGCGGGCAGGGTGAACGCGGGCGTCATCAGCTCGCCCGCGGTGGCGACCCGGCCGGTGGTGACCACCCGTACCGCCTCCCGGACGTGCACGAGCCCGCACACGTCGCCCGCCTCGTCGAGCACGGCGAGCCGCGATCGGCCGCTGTCCCGGCTGACCTCCTCGATCCGCCCGGCCGAGTCGTCCCGGCGGACGGTGACCATGGTGGCGAACGGTTCCATCACCTGCGCCACCGACGTGCCCTGCAACTCCAGCATGCTGGTCAGCAGCTGGTGCTGTTCGGCGCCGAGCAGCCCGTGCTCACGGGACTGCTCCAGCAGGATCCGCAGCTCGTCCGGGCCGTGCACCTGGGCGAGTTGGTCCTGCTGGTTGACGCCGAACAGCCGCAGGATCGCGTTGGCCAGGGCGTTCAGCGCGGAGAGCACCGGCCGGGAGACCCGGGCGAAGGCGCGGAACGGCAGCGCGAGCAGCGTCGCCGAGCGCTCCGCGTCGGTGATCGCCCACGACTTCGGCGCCATCTCCCCCACCACCAGGTGCAGGAAGGTCACCACCCCGAGGGCGAAGATCAGGGCGATCAGGTGACTGGCCGCGTCCGGTAGGCCCACCGCGTGCAGCAGGGGGCTGAGCAGGTGTTCGATCGCCGGCTCCGCCAGCGCGCCGAGGCCCAGGGTGCACAGCGTGATGCCGAGCTGTGCGCCAGCCAGCATCAGTGACAGCTCGCGGACGCCGTCCAGTGCGGCCCGGGCCGCCCGGCCGCCGTTCGCCGCCGCCTGTTCCAGGCGGTAGCGCTTGCTGGCCACCAGGGCGAACTCGGCGGCCACGAAGAACCCGTTCAGCGCCAGCAGGATCACCGAGCTGAACAGTGCGATCCCGGGGCTCATGCGGTCACCTCGGGTTTGGTCAGCTGCAGCCGCACCGAGTCCGCCACGTGCCGGTCCACGGCCAGCACCTCGACCAGCGCCCGGGGCTCCGCCTCGTTCTCCTCGCCGTCCGCGCCCTCGGGTTGCAGGCTGATCTCCAGCCGGTCGCCGACCTCCGGCACCCGGCCCAGCTCCCGCATCACCAACCCGGAGAGGGTGTCGTACTCGGGGGCCTCGGGCAGGGCGATGCCTGTGCTGTCGGCGACCTCGTCGATCCGCCAGCGGGCCGGCACCACCCAGGACCCGTCGTCCTGCCGGGCCGGTGCCCGCTCCGGTGGGTCGTCCTCGTCGCGGATCGGGCCGACCAGTTCCTCGGCGATGTCCTCCAGCGTGATGACGCCGGCGAAGCCGCCGTACTCGTCGACCACGCACGCCATCTGCCGGTGCCCGGACCGCAGCCGGTCGAGCACCGTGGGCAGGGGCAACGTCTCCGGTACGAGCAGCGGCGGCCCGGCCACCGCGCTCACCGGGGTGGTGGCCCGCTCCGCCGGGGGTACGCCGAGCACGTCGGCGATGCCGACGATGCCGAGCAGGTCGTCGACGCCCTCCGCGCCGCGTACCGGGAAGCGGGAGTGGCCGGTGTCCAGCAGCTCGACCACCCGGCTGACCGGCTCGTGCGCCCGGACGGTGTGCACGTCGACCCGCGGCACCATCGCTTCGCCGGCGGTGAGTTCGCGGAAGTCCAGACCTCGGTCGAGCAGCGTGGACATCTCGGCGTCGAGGCTGCCCTCCTCGCGGGACTCGGCGATGATCTGTTCCAGGTCCGCCGGGGTGGCGCCGCTGGGCAGCTCCTCGATCGGCTCGATGCCGATGCGGCGCAGCAGCCGGACCGAGGCCCGGTCGAACAGCCGGATCAGCGGCCCGGCGACGGCCAGGTAGATCAGGGTGGATCGGCTCAGCGCCCGGGCCAGTCGCTCGGCCCGGGCGATGGCCAGGTTCTTCGGGGCCAGCTCACCGAGGACCATCTGCACGATGGTGGCGATGACCAGGGCCAACGCCACCGACAGCGGCAGGCTGACCGCCTCGCTGACGCCGGCCACGCCGAGCAGGTCGGCGAGGCCACCGCCCAGGTAGGGCTCGGCGACGTAGCCGACCAGCAGCGCGGTGACGGTGATGCCGAGTTGGGCGCCGGAGAGCATGAAGGAGAGCCGGCTGGTGACGGTCAGGGCCCGGGCGGCGGCCTGGTCGCCGTCATCGGCGAGCTGGCGCAGCTTGCCCCGGTCCACGGCGACGTAGCCGAACTCCTGCGCCACGAAGTATCCGGTGGCGGCAGTGAGGATGATGATCAGAAGGAGACCAACGACGATCAACACGGGTTGCTCAGGGCTCCCGGGGTCGTCGGTACGGGAATATGCCGGGCACGACCCGGCTGGCTACTGCTGCCCTCCTGGGCAGAAGAGTCGATCATGCCGTCATTTTATCGGCGTTGGCTGGGACTCCGCTGGGGGTGGGCCGAAGGAGCGGATCGTCCGGTTCACCGGTCGTCACGCCGGCCCCGCCGACCCGCCGCCTGGTCCGCGTTCGGCCAGCTCGTCCGCGTCGAGCAGGCTCCGGTCGAGCCGCCCCGACCGGTACGCGGCCCGGCCGATCATCTGCGCCGCGACCGGCGCTGTCGACAACTGGAAGATCGCCACCAGCAGGATCATGCCCAGGTCCGTCGGGGACCGCAGCCTGAACGCGATGCCCAGCAGCAGCAGAAGCACCCCGAGCACCTGCGGTTTGGTGGCCGCGTGCATCCGGGACAGCGCGTCCGGGAAGCGCAGCACGCCGATCCCGGCGGCCAGGCTGAGCAGCGCGCCGGCCACCAGACAGCCGGCGCCGAGCCAGTCCGCGATGGTGGCGATCACTGCTGCTCCCGGACGGCGAAGCGGACCAGCGACACCGAGCCCACGAAGCCGAGCAGGGAGAGCACCACCAGCACGGGCAGGGTGCTGGCGTGCCGGTTCACCGCCGCCTCGGCGCCCACCGCGCCGACCATCGTGGCGAGCAGCATGTCCGCGGCGATCACCCGGTCCAGCAGCGACGGGCCCCGGTAGAGGCGGGCCAGCGCGAGGAGCGCGGTGACCGACAGCAGCACGGTGAGGACGACGGCCAGCAACGTGGTCACGGGCGGGTTCCCTTCTGCGGTGACGTGGTCTCGACGCGGTGCAGTTCGGCGGTGGAGCCCACCGCCCGGACGATCCGCCGCTCGACGGCGAGCGTGCGGTCCCGGGACACGTCCAGGTCCGCCGGGCCGTGGGTGTCCAGGACGTGCAGGTAGAGCGTTCCGGCGTCCCGATCCACCTCGAGGATCAGCGTGCCCGGCACCAACGAGACCACCTCGGCGGTGAGCGCCAGGTTCAGGTCGGTGGGCACCCGCAACCGGACCGCGATGATCGCCCCGCGCGGCCGGTAGCCGGGCTGCACGGCGATCCGGGCGATGTGCAGGCTCGCGCTGACCAACTCGACGACGAACCGGCCCGCGAACACCAGCAGCGCCCGTGGTCGCAGCCGGCCGCCGAAGCTGACCGCCGGCAGCGGGAAGAACACCAGCACGGCTCCGCCCACCAGCAGGCCGCCCACCAGGTTGCCCCAGGTGATGTCGCCCCAGAGCAGGTTCCAGACCAGCACCAGCCAGCCCAGCGCCACCGCCTGGTCCCGCCAGCGCCCGAGCCGGCCGCGCCCAACGACCGCGGGCCTGGGGGCGTCGGGAGCCGGCTCAGGGGGGCCGGTCACGGCACGCCGCCGGGCAGCACGGCACGCACGTACGGGGTACGCAGGCGCAGGTCCGCAGCTGCGTCGGCGGTGACGTCGAAGAGCGGACCGGCCAGCACGGTCAACGCCAGCCCGAGGGCGACCAGGGCAACGGTGGCGCCCACCATCAGCCTCGGCAACTGGACTACCGGCGCGCTGGTGGCCAGCCGGGGCGCACGCCAGAAGGCGATGTTCCACACCCGGGACGCCACGTACAGGGTGAGCAGGCTGGTCAGCGTGCCGGCCGCGACCAGCACACCGGGCAGCGGCCCGCCGACGGCCACCCCGGCCTGGAGCAGGCCGAGCTTGCCGAGGAAACCGGAGAACGGTGGCACTCCGGCGAGATTCATGGCCGGGACGAAGAAGAGCACACCGAGCAGCGGCGCCACCCGGGCCAGGCCGCCGATGCGGCGCAGGTCGGTGCTGCCGGCGCGCTCCTCGACCAGCCCGGCGACGAGGAACAGCGTGGTCTGGATGGTGATGTGGTGCACCACGTAGAAGATCGAGCCGGACAGGCCGGCGGCGGTACTCAACGCCACCCCGAAGATCATGTAGCCGATGTGACTGACCAGGGTGAACGAGAAGAGGCGCTTCAGGTCGGACTGGGCCACCGCACCGAGGATGCCGATCACCATGGTCAACCCGGCGAGGACCATGAGCAGCACGTGGGCACGCCCACCGGGAAACAGCAACGTCTCGGTGCGGATGATCGCGTAGACGCCCACCTTGGTGAGCAGACCCGCGAAGACGGCAGTGACCGGGGCCGGCGCGGTGGGGTAGCTGTCCGGCAGCCAGGCCGACAGGGGGAAGACCGCCGCCTTGATCGCGAAGGCCAGCAGCAGCATCAGCTCCAGGGCCAGTCGGACGCCGCCGGGCAGGTCGTCGAGGCGCTGAGCGAGCTGGGCGAGGTTGAGCGTGCCGGTGGCCGCGTACACCAGACCCACCGAGGCCAGGAAGATCATCGAGGAGAGGATGCTGACCACCACGTACGTCGACCCGGTCCGGATCCGGGTCTCGGTGCCCCCAAGGGTGATCAACACGAAGCTGGCGGCCAGCAGGATCTCGAACCCGACGAAGAGGTTGAACAGGTCACCGGCCAGGAACGCGTTGGTGACGCCGGCGGTGAGCACCAGGTACGTCGGGTGGAAGATCGACACCGGCGAACTCTCGCTCGTGTCGCTGCGCCCCTGCCCGATCGAGTAGAGCAGCACGCAGAGGGTCACCGCCGAGGAGACCACGAGCATCAGCGCGGCCAGCTGATCGGCCACCAGGACGATGCCGACCGGCGGCGGCCACGCCCCGACCGCCACCACCACCGGCCCGTGCCGGTACGCCTGCACCAGGAGCAGCACCGCCACTGTGAGCGTGCCGCTCAGACACAGCACGCTTGTCGCGCGCTGGAGTCGGGGATAGCCGGCCAGCAGCAGGGTCAGCGCCGCACCGAGCAGCGGCACCACCACCGGCAGCGGCACCAACGTGTTGATCACGAATCATCCCCGCGTCGTAGCCGTCGGCGGGCCGGCTCGGGATCGACCTGTTCCGGGTCACCGTTCGGACCCTCCCCACCGCGATCGACGGCACCCACCTCGTTGCGTTCGGCCCGGCCGATGATCTGCCGGTCCTCCAGGTCGTCGGGGACCTCGTCGTCGCCGGAGAGATACCAGCTGCGGTATGCCACCGCGAGCAGGAACGCGGTGAACCCGAAGGTGATCACGATGGAGGTCAACACCATCGCCTGCGGCAGCGGATCACTCATCCGCTCCACCGGCCCCGTGCCGACGATCGGCGCGCCGCCCGACCGCCCGCCCAACAGGATCAACAGGTTCACCCCGTTGCCGAGCATGATCACCCCGAGCAGGATCCGGGTCAGGCTGCGCTCCAACAGCAGGATCACCCCGCACCCGACCAGCACCGCGACGGCCACCACCAGCACCAACGTCGGCCCCGCACCGCTCGCCGTCATGCCCGGTCCCCCTTGTTGACGGCCAACCCGCCGGTGGCCGTTCCGGTGGCCTCGATGTGCCGGTCCACCTCGGCACCGAGGCTGCGCAGGATGTCCAGCACCAACCCGATCACGACCAGGTACACGCCGATGTCGAAGAAGATCGACGTGACCAGGTGGGCGTCGCCGATCAGTGGCAGGGCCTGGTCGATCTTCGCGCTCTCCAGCACCGACCCACCGACCAGCAGCGCCACCACGCCGCTTCCCACCGACACGGCCAGCCCGGCGCCGAGAATCGCGCCGGCACCGATCGGCGCCGCCTCGGTCAGCTCGTACCGGCCGCCGGCCAGATAACGGACCACCAGGGCGAGACCCGCCACCAGCCCGCCGGCGAACCCGCCGCCCGGCGCGTTGTGCCCGGAGAAGAGCAGGAACAGGGAGAACAGCACCACGGTGTGGAAGATCAGCCGGATGACCACCTCCAACACGATCGAGCGGCGCTCCTCGTAGAGGGTGGGACCACCGCGCAGCCACACCGGCCGGCCGCCCCCACCCGCCCGCTGGTCCGACTCGGGCCGGCGCGGCCGCGGCCCGGTGCGGGAACGCTCGAAGATCAGGCTCGCCACCCCGGTCGCGGCCACCACGAGCACCGCCAACTCACCCATCGTGTCCCAGGCCCGGATGTCGACAAGGGTCACGTTGACCACGTTGCGGCCGTACCCCTGCGCCACCGCCAGATCCGGGAAGACGGTGGAGATGTCCGGCGCCCGGCGGGCGCCGACGGCGGTGAGGGCCAACCCGGCGGCCACCGCCCCCGCCGCCACACCGATCGTTCGACGGGCCCACCGGGTACGACGCAGCGGGCGGGCCGAGAACCGTTGGGGCAGGCGACGCAGCACCAGCACGAAGACCGCGATCGTCGAGGTCTCCACGAGAAACTGGGTGAGCGCCAGGTCGGGTGCTCCGTGCAGCACGAACAGCATCGCCGTGCCGTAACCGGTCATGCCGACGAGCAACATCGCGGTCAGCCGGCGACGGGCGCCGACCGCCAACACCGCCGCCACCGCGATCACCACCACGACCACCGGTTGCAGCGCGCTGTCCCAGAGCGGAATCCGCGCCCGCCAGGGGCTGGCGGAAAGCATCGCCGTACCGGGCACCAGCACCAGGCTGACCAGGATGATGCCCAGATACTGCGGCAGGGAGCCGCGCTGGGTCGCGCTGGTGACCTCGATGGCCAGCCGGTCGAACCGGCCGATGATCCACTCGTACCCCCGATTGCCGCCCACCGGTGACCGAAGCCGCTCCAGCACCGGGGCGAGTGGCCCGCGCACCGCGAAGAGCACGCCGCCGCCGACGAGCGCCAGCACGGACAGGCCGAGCGCCGGGGTCGGTCCGGCCCAGAGCGCCAGGTGCGCGTCGACCCCGCCGAGCAGATCGGCGTACGGGCGCAGCAGGTGGTCCAGCACGCTCGCGGCCGGACCGGCGAGCAGGCCGACACCGGCGAGGACAGCGGGCGGGACCAGCAGCGACGCGGCGATCGAGCCCGGCGGGACCGGTGCCACACCCGGCCGGTCGGCGAACGCGCCCCAGAGGAAACGGGCGCTGTACGCGACGGTGAGCACCGTCCCGGCGACCAGGCCGGTGAGGAGCACCGGTTGCTCGGTGAACGCCCCGAACACCGCCTCCTTGGCCACGAAGCCGACCAGCGGCGGCACCCCGGCCATCGACGCCGCGGCCAGCACGGCGACCACGAACAGCGGCCGGGACCAGTGCCGCAGCCCGGACAGCTCGCGCAGGTCACGGGTGCCGGCACCGTGATCGATGATGCCGACGACCAGGAACAGCGCCGCCTTGAACAGGGCGTGCGCCAGCAGCATCGCGGTACCGGCCAGCGCGGCGTCCGGGGTGCCTGACCCGGTCACCGCGACCAGCAGGCCGAGCTGACTGACCGTCCCGTACGCCAGCAGCAGCTTGAGGTCGGTCTGACGCAGCGCGGCCCAACCGCCGAGCAGCATGGTCGCCACACCGGCGACCTGCACCACCGGCCGCCACGGGCCGACCGTGGCGAGGACCGGCGCGAGCAGCCCGACCAGGTAGACGCCGGCCTTGACCATGGCGGCGGCGTGCAGGTAGGCGCTGACCGGCGTGGGCGCCGCCATCGCGACCGGCAGCCACGAGCTGAATGGCAGCACCGCCGACTTGGACAGCGCCCCGGCCAGGATCAGCAGCACGGCGCCCACCAGGTACCCACCGCCGGGCAGCTGCTGCGCGCTGATCTCCGACCAGCGGTAGGTGCCGGCGTGCTCGCCCAGCATGATGAAGCCGACAAGCATGGCGAGGCCGCCCAGCGTGGTGACGGTCAACGCCTGCGCCGCCGCCCAGCGGCTGGACCGCCGTTCGGTGCTGTGCCCGATCAGCAGGTACGAGAAGATCGTGGTCAGCTCCCAGCCGACGTAGAGCAGCAGCAGGTCGTCGGCGAAGACGAGGACGAGCATCGCGCCGGCGAAGGCGACCAGGACCGCGGCGAACCGCGCCAGCCCGGTGGAGCCGGCGCTGAAGTAGCGGGCGCTGTAGACCAGCACCAGCGCGCCGACGCCGCCGATCAGCAACGTCATCAACCAGGAGAGCGTGGTGAGCCGGAACGCGATGTCGAGATCCAACTGCCGGATCCACGGGTACGTCTCAACCACCGCGCCGCCGTGGGCGACGGCCGGGGTGCGGGCCACCGCCCAGCAGAAGGCGGCGGCCGGCGCGAGCGCCAGCGGGTAGCACGCGCGCGGACCCCACCAGCGGACGAGCAGGGGCGCGGCGAGGGCCGCCACGAGATGGAGGATGAGCAGTACCAGCACCTGCACTCCCGATCGACATGGCCGACGCCCGTGGCAGCGGTGGCGCCTAGCAGCGATCAGACGCCAGTTCGCTCCACACCGGGCGGTTTTGCCGGAATTCGCCAGAGCCCCGCCCGACCCAAGGCCCTTGATCAACAGATGTGCGCGTCCAGGCCCGCCTTTCCGACGCGAAGCCCTTGATCGACGCGGCAGGGCGGGCGGGTCAGCGCAGCAGGGCGCTGTTGAGGGGCTGCGCGTCGTCGGGTGCGGGGCGGTCGTGGCGCAGCTCGGCCAGCAGGTCGGGGCGGCCGAGTTGGCGGGCGACCCGGTCGACCACCCGCTCGGCGGCGGTCAGCGACCGCACCGACAGCAGGCGGCCACGGCTCTCACGACGCAACACGAAGTAGTGGACGGCAACGCGGACCTGACCCCGGTCGGCGGCGCTGGCCTGGGCGGTGCAGAGGACCAGTTCGCGCAGGCAGCGGGCGAGGCGTTCGGCGAGCTCGAGCTCGGGGCCGTGCAGGCCGGTGCGGAGCGCGGCGAGGTGGCTGTCGACCTTGCGAATCAGCACGTCGGTGCCCGGTTCGACGGTGCGCGGCTCGCCGGCCATCAAATCCCCTCACCCCGGTTCGCGTTGCGAGTGAAGTTACTTTATGTTGCTCCTTGGAAGCAAGCAGTTAAGTGAGACTTAACGTATTAAGCGCACGTTCCACGCTTTTTGCCTTTTGCTGGTTCATTCCGTCGTGAGGTCGCTCGTGGATGTCGGACCGGCGGGGCACGATGGATCGGTGACCGGGGCAGACGCAGACGCCGGCGCGGTGCTCGCCGGGTTCGGCCCGGCCACCCGCGCCTGGTTCGACAACGCCTTCGCCGCCCCGACCGCCGCGCAGACCGGCGCCTGGCGGTCGGTCGCCGCCGGTCGCAACGCGCTCGTGGTGGCGCCCACCGGCTCGGGCAAGACGCTCGCCGCCTTCCTCTGGTCACTGGACCGACTCGCCCGCGAGCCGGCTCCGACCGAGGCCCGCCAGCGGTGCCGGGTGCTCTACGTCAGCCCGCTCAAGGCCCTCGCCGTCGACGTGGAACGCAACCTGCGCGCCCCACTCGCCGGCATCCGGCAGGCGGCCACCCGGCTGGGCGTCGCGCCGCCCGACATCACCGTCGGGATGCGCACCGGCGACACCCCCGCCGACGAGCGACGAGCCTTCGCCCGCACCCCGCCGGACATCCTCATCACCACACCCGAGTCGCTGTTCCTGCTGCTCACGTCCGCGGCGCGCGACTCGCTGCGCGGCATCCAGACGGTGATCGTCGACGAGGTGCACGCGGTGGCCGGCAGCAAACGCGGCGCCCACCTCGCCCTCTCTCTCGAACGCCTCGACGAGCTGCTGCCCGCCCCGGCCCAACGCATCGGCCTCTCCGCCACCGTCCGGCCGATCGACGCCTGCGCGCAGTTCCTCGGCGGCGCCCGCCCGGTCGACGTGGTCCAGCCGGCCACCCCGAAGACCATCGAGGTCAGCGTCGAGGTCCCGGTGGAGGACATGACCCGCCTCGACGAGCAGGAGCAGCCACCGGAGGACGACCTCGGCGGCCCCGGCCCACGTCGGGCGTCGATCTGGCCGGCCGTGGAGGAGCGGGTCTTCACCCTCATCGGGCAGCACCGCTCGACAATCGTCTTCACCAACTCCCGGCGCAGCGCCGAGCGCCTCTGCGCCCGGCTCAACGAGCTGGCCGCCGAGGCGGTGGCCGCATCCGCGTCGGACGAGGGCGCGATCGGCGTACCCGAGGGATTGCCGGCGGGCGACGACCCGGCGGGCCACGGCGACCCGGCGTCCGGCGCGCAGCGCTGGGGTGGCCCCGCCGGTCCGGTGCGCAACAGGCCGCCGGCCGAGGTGATGGCCCAGTCCGGCGCGGCCACCGGCGCGGCGCCGGTGATCGCCCGCGCCCACCACGGCAGCGTCTCCCGGGAGGAGCGCAAGCACATCGAGGAGGCGCTCAAGTCCGGTCAGCTCCCGGCGGTGGTGGCCACCTCCAGCCTGGAGCTCGGCATCGACATGGGCGCTGTCGACCTGGTGGTGCAGATCGAGGCCCCGCCGAGCGTGGCCGCCGGGCTGCAACGGGTTGGCCGGGCCGGGCACCAGGTGGGCGCCGTCTCCCGTGGGGTGGTCTTCCCCAAGCACCGCGGCGATCTGCTCTCCTGCGCGGTGGTCGCGGAAAGGATGACCGACGGCGCGATCGAGGAGCTGCACTACCCGCGCAACCCACTGGACGTGCTGGCCCAGCAGATCGTCGCGATGGTGGCGTTGGAGCCGTGGGCGCTCGGCGACCTGGCCGTGCTGGTCCGCCGGGCCGCGCCCTTCGCCGAGCTGCCCGACTCGGCGCTGCACGCCGTGCTGGACATGCTCTCCGGCCGCTACCCGTCCACCGCCTTCGCCGAGCTGCGCCCCCGCCTGGTCTGGGACCGGGCCACCGACCTGCTCACCGGCCGGCCCGGCGCGCAGCGGCTCGCGGTGACCAGCGGCGGCACGATTCCCGACCGGGGCCTGTTCGGGGTCTTCCTGGCCGGCGCCGAGCGGGCCGCCCGGGTCGGCGAGCTGGACGAGGAGATGGTCTACGAGTCCCGGGTCGGGGATGTCTTCCTGTTGGGCTCGTCCTCCTGGCGGATCGAGGAAATCACTCCTGACCGGGTGCTGGTCTCGCCCGCCCCCGGGCAGGCCGCGCGCATGCCGTTCTGGAAGGGCGACCAGCTGGGTCGGCCGGTGGAACTGGGCCGGGCCATCGGCGCCCGGGTGCGCACCCTGCTGCGACAGACCGACGAGGCAGCGCTGGCCGCGCTACGCGACGGCGGGCTGGACGACTGGGCCGCCGGCAACCTGATGGCCTACCTGCGCGAGCAGCGGGAGGCCACCCGCTCGCTGCCCGACGACCGCACGGTCGTGGTCGAGCGGTTCCGCGACGAGCTGGGTGACTGGCGGATGGCCGTGCACAGCGTGCTCGGTGCCCGGGTCAACGGGCCGTGGGCCCTCGCGGTGGGCCGGCGGCTGGCCGAGCGGTACGGGGTGGACGCCCAGGTGATGCCCTCCGACGACGGCATCGTGGTGCGACTTCCGGACACCGCCGACGAGCCCCCCGGCGCCGACGTGGTGGTCTTCGAGCCCGACGAGATCACCCAGCTCGTGGAGGAGTCGGTCGGCACCTCCGCCCTCTTCGCCGCCCGTTTCCGGGAGTGCGCAGCCCGGTCGCTGCTGCTGCCGCGCCGCGACCCGCGCCGCCGCCAACCGCTCTGGCAGCAACGGCAACGCGCCGCGCAGCTGCTCGACGTCGCCCGCGAATACGCGGACTTCCCGGTCACCCTGGAGGCCGCCCGGGAGTGCCTTCAGGACGTCTTCGACCAGCCGGCGCTTGCCGGGCTGATGCGCGACCTGGCCACCCGGAAGGTGCGGCTGGTCGAGGTGGAGACCAGCGCGCCGTCCCCGTTCGCGCGGTCGCTGCTCTTCGGCTACGTCGGCGCGTTCCTCTACGAGGGCGACGCCCCGCTCGCCGAGCGACGCGCCGCCGCACTCGCGCTCGACTCCACGCTCCTCGGCGAGCTGCTCGGCCGGGTCGACCTGCGGGAGCTGCTCGACCCGGCGGTGCTCACCGAGACCGACCGGCAGCTGCGGTGGCTGACCGAGCAGCGCCGCCCCCGCGACGCCGAGGACGTCGTCGAGCTGCTGCGGGTGCTCGGTGACCTGAGCGACGCCGAGCTGACCGAGCGGGGGGTGCCGCAGACGTGGCTCAGCGAGCTGGAGGCGACCCGCCGGGTGCTGCGGGTCCGCATCGCGGGCGAGCAGCGCTGGGTGGGCGTCGAGGACGCCGCCCGCCTGCGCGACGCCCTCGGCGTGGCGCTGCCGATGGGGGTGGCCGAGGCGTACCTCGCCCCGGTGGCCGATCCGCTCGGTGACCTGGTGGCCCGCTACGCCCGCACCCACGGGCCGTTCGCCGCGGCCAGCTGCGCGGCCCGGTTCGGCCTCGGCGTGTTCGTCGTCGAGCAGGCGCTACGCCGGCTCGGCGCCACCGGGCGGGTGGTCTCCGGGGAGTTCACCCCGGATTCGGCAGGCGCCCAGTGGTGCGACGCCGAGGTGCTGCGGATGCTGCGCCGCCGCTCGCTCGCGGCGCTGCGCCGGGAGATCGAGCCGGTGCCGCCCCGGGCGCTGGCCACGTTCCTGCCCCGCTGGCAGCAGGTCGGCTCGTCCGCCCGAGGTGTCGAGGCGCTCGCCGCCACCGTGGAGCAGTTGCAGGGCGCGGCGGTGCCGGCGTCCGCCCTGGAGCGGTTGGTGCTGCCCGCCCGGGTCGCGGACTACTCCCCCGCCCAACTCGACGAGCTGTGCGCGAGCGGGGAGGTGCTCTGGGCGGGGTCGGGCGCGATCTCCGGAGGCGACGGCTGGGTCACCCTGGCGTACGCGGACGCCGCGCCCCTGCTGCTTCCGCCGCCCGACGAGGCGTTGACCCGTACCCCGCTGCACGACGCGGTGCTCGACGCGCTCGGCGACGGGCAGGCGCTGTTCTTCCGTCCGCTGGCCGACCGGGTCGGCTCGACCGACGACGCCGCGCTGACCGCTGTGATCTGGGACCTGGTCTGGGCGGGGCACCTCAGCAACGACACCCTCGCCCCGCTGCGCGCGGTGCTCGGCGCGGGCGGCGCGCACCGTTCCCGGCCGTCCGCCCCCCGCACCCGTTACCGGCGGCCCGGTCGGGTGGCGCTGCCGACCCGGGGTGGCCCGCCGACGGTCGCCGGCCGCTGGTCACGTCTCCCGGAGCGGGATCTCGACCCGACCCGGCGGGCCGCCGCGCTCGCCGACCTGCTGCTGGAGCGGCACGGGGTGGTCACCCGTGGGGCGGTGATGGCCGAGCAGGTGGTCGGTGGGTTCTCGGCGGTCTACCCGGTGCTGTCGGCGCTGGAGGAGCGCGGCGCGGCCCGCCGGGGCTACTTCGTCGAAGGGCTCGGCGCGGCGCAGTTCGCCGTACCCGGTGCTGTGGACCGGCTGCGCGCGCTGGCCGAGCCGACCGACGGCGCCCGGGGGCGGGGCTCGGTGGCCACCGTGCTGGCCGCGACCGACCCGGCCAACCCGTACGGCGCGGCGCTGCCCTGGCCGGAACGGGTTGTCGACTCCGGCGACGGCGCCGCCCCGGCGACCGGGCACCGGGCCGGGCGCAAGGCGGGCGCCCTGGTGGTGCAGGTCGGCGGTGACCTCGTCCTCTACGTCGAACGCGGCGGCCGAACGCTGCTCTCCTTCACCGACGACACCGACACCCTCGCCGCGGCCGGCAAGGCGCTCGCCGACGCCGTCCACTCCGGGGCGTTGGGTGCGATGTCGGTGGAGCGGGCCGATGGTGAGGCGGTGCACTCCTCGCCGCTGCGGGACGCGCTGACCACCGCCGGCTTCCGGGCCACTCCCCGCGGCCTACGCCTGCGGGGCTGACCCGCCCTCCTGCTCGCCCTCAGCGCAGGCCGTTGAGCACCTTCTCGTAGCGCGGGCGGTCGGCGGCGGGGGTCTTCGCCTCCAGGTAGTTCAGCACCACCGCGCCGCGCTGGTACGACTGGCCGCTCCAGGTCTCCGCGATGTCGCTGGCGCTGGTCTCATCCGGGAACACGTAGACCGTGACGGCATCAGTGGCCATCAGCTCGGAACAGCCCAGGCCGAGGCCGTCCGGCCCACAGTCGACCGAGCGGTCCTTCGGGTGCGGCACCTTCAGGCCGGCGGCCCGGAACGCCTCGATGACCTGCTTGGCCCCGGGGGCACTGGTCGGACGCTTGGGCAGCACCACCGGCGGCGGACTGGACGGCCTACGCTCCGTCGTGCCCTGCGCGGTGGGGGCGGAGGGCGGAGTCGCACCGTCGGCAGAGGGCGCGGCCTGCGGCGTCGGCAGACCGGTCGGGGCCGCCTCGGACGAGACGGACGGGGTCGCGTTCGGTGTGCCGTCGTCGTCACTGCCGCAGCCGGCGGTCAGGGCGACCGCGACCAGCAGGATTCCGAGCGCGGGGAGGTTCCGAGTTGTCACCAGGGCAGTCTGCCCAACATCATCCGCCGACGGGAGGGGCCGGTCGGCCACTGCACTGTCCCGTATCCGCCAGCACCCGTGGTTCTACTAGCCTGCGGGCATGTCCGCCGTGCCCTGGATCTCGCTCACCACCGACTACGGCCTCACCGACGGCTTCGTGGCCGCCTGCCACGGGGCCATCGCCCGGATCGCGCCGGCCGCCCGGGTGATCGACGTGACCCACCTGGTGCCGCCGGCGGATGTCCGGCGGGGTGCCGCCGTGCTGGCGCAGACCGTGCCGTACCTGCCGGTGGGAGTGCACGTGGCGGTGGTCGACCCGGGCGTGGGCACCGCCCGACGGGGTGTCGCGCTGGGCACCCCGGGCGGGTTGCTTGTCGGCCCGGACAACGGCTTGCTGCTGGACGCGGCCACCGCGCTCGGCGGGGTGACCGACGCGGTCGAGCTGACCGAGCCGCGCTGGCTGGCCACCCGGGTGTCCGACACGTTCCACGGCCGGGACGTCTTCGCACCGGTGGCGGCCCGGCTGGCGCTCGGCGCGCCGCTGGCCGAGGCGGGCCCACCGGTCGACCCGGCTGGGCTGGTGCGGCTACCGAAGCCGACGGTGAGCCGGGACGCCGAGGGCTTCACCGCCGAGGTGCTGACGGTGGACCACTTCGGCAACGTCCAACTCGCCGCACCGGCCGAGCTGCTCGATCCGCTGCCGGCCGACGTCCGGGTGGGTCCGCCGGGACCGACGCCGGCCCGTGCGGCGGTGCACGGGCGGACGTTCGGCGACGCCCCGACCGGTGGCCTGGTGGCGTACGTCGACTCGGCCGGTCTGGTGGCGGTCGCGGTCAACGGCGGGCGGGCCGCGGACCTCCTCGCGGTGTCCCCGGGAGACCTCCTGCGGGTATCGGGCTGATGTTCGACTGTGGAATGCTTCTCCGGTGGGTGAGCATGTGGTTCCTGTAGGCTGTCCCTGCTGTGCATCCCGGACCGGCGGGGGGACCTGCCCCGTCTGTTTCTGGACCGACGACGGCCAGACCGACGCCGACGCCGACACCGTCCGCGGTGGCCCGAACGGCGACCTGAGCCTCACCCACGCCCGCCTCAACTACGCCGTCTACGGCGCCAGCCACCCGCGCTACCAGGACATGGTGCGCACGGCTCGCCCCGACGAGCGCCCCTGACGCTGGCGGGGCGCCCGACGGGGTGAGCATGGCTCAGCAGGCCGGCACGCTGCCGCCGTACACGGTGGAGATGTACGCGTGGCTGACGTACTGGCCACTGGCCAGGCGGTTCCAGCGGGTGGTGGTCCGGTAGGGGCCGGCGACCGACTGGCCGGTGACGTAACACTGGATCGGCACGTGGGCCAGCCGGGCGGCGAGGCCGCGTGTCGCGTACGCCGTGCTGGCCCCGGTGCGGATGTTGAGCGGCCCGTCGCCGACCACACCGCGCGGCCCGCCTCCGGTCCACAGGTAGGCGACGTCCACCCAGGCGTTGGTGGTCAGCCGCAACCCGTCCCAGAACGTGCCGTCGGCCAGGTCGACGCCGGCCGGGTTGAGCACCGTCCGCCCGAACTGGTCCCGTCCGCCGTTGTAGCCGGACTGGTACGCGGCCTGCGCCTCGGGCCGGCCCTGCGGCAGGTTCTTCCAGTTCTCCCGGACCGATGACGGGTTCCAGTAGTCGTCGCGGGTGTTCCACGGCCCGACGTCCCAGACCGGGGCGTACTCGCAGCGGGAGCCGCTGGTGGTGCAGACCCGCACTGTGTAGTCGCCGGTGTTGAGCGGGGAGAGACCCCGCCGCGACGGCAACGCCGCGAAGTGGTCCCGGGGTTGCACGGTACGGCCGTTGGCGGTCACCTCACCGACCAGCCCGATGCGGGTGGCGTACACCCGGTAGGTGAGGCCGGGCGTGGCGGCGGACACGGCGGCGTTCGCGTCGGCGGTGAGCTGCACGGCCCGGACCGTCGCGGTGGCGCCGCCGTTCGGGGTGGTGAGCACCACCCGGGTCTGCACCCGGGTGACGGGCCGGTCGAAGACCGCGCCGGCGGTGGCCGCCCGCCACTCCGTCCAGCCGGCGGCCCGCCAGCCGCGGACCTGCGCCTCCACTGTCGCCCCGGTGGGGACCGCGGCGCTGATCTCGGCCCGGACCCGGGTGGCCGGCCGGGCGAGGGTGCGGGGAGCGGTCAGCAGCATCCCCTCGGCGAGCGCGCTGTGCGGGCTGCGGGCGCCGCGCCCGGTGGACCGGGCCTCCCGCAGACGTAGGCCGGCGGCGGTGCGCCGGACATTCACGTCGTCGCGGTCGACGATGGTGAGGTCGGCGGTCCACCGTTCGTCGCCGGGTGCGGCGGCGACGAGGGTGAGCGGGGCACCGCTGGACCCGACCGGGACGGGGCCGGTGGCGGGTAGGAGTGCTGCGACGAGCAGGAGGGCGAGGGTGGCGATGAGGGCGACGGATGGGATACGACAACGGGGTCGCGTCATGGGCATTCTCCTCAGAACCCCCTGACCTTCGCATGTCGGGAGATCAGGAGGAACCTGAGTACAAATAGCGACACATGCGAATCTTGCTCGAAAGAGGGAGGATGGCAGGGTGCCCGAAGGCGACACCGTCTGGAACACCGCGCGCGTGCTGCACCGCGCGCTGGCCGGCGCGCGGATCACCGGCAGTGACTTCCGGGTGCCGCAACTGGCGACCACGGACCTCACCGGCTGGACCGTCCGCGAGTCGGCCAGCCGGGGCAAGCACCTGCTGCTGCGGCTCGACGCCCCGACCGAGGAGCACTGGACCCTCCACTCCCACCTGCGGATGGACGGCGCCTGGCGGGCGTACGCCCCGGGGGAACGCTGGAGCGGTCGGCCCGCGCACCTGATCCGGGTGGTGCTGCGCAGCCCCGGCGCGGTCGCGGTCGGCTACCACCTGCACGACCTGACCCTGGTGCCGACCGGCGAGGAGGACCAACTGGTCGGCCACCTCGGGCCCGACCTGCTCGGCTCGGACTGGGACCCGGCCGAGGCCGTCCGTCGGCTCGCCGGCCACCCGGAGCAAACCATCGGCGAGGCGCTGCTCGACCAGCGCAACCTGGCCGGCGTGGGCAACCTCTACAAGTGCGAGGTGCTGTTCCTGCGCGGCGTGTCACCGTGGACCCCGGTCGGCGGGGTGCCCGACCTGCCGGGCCTGGTGGCCCTCGCACAACGGCTGCTCGCCGCCAACCGAGGCCGGTGGACGCAGAGCAGCACCGGCTCGCTGCACCGGGGGCAGACCAGCTACGTGTACGGCCGCCGCGCCCAGCCCTGCCGCCGCTGCGGCACCGCCATCCGCAAGGAGGAGCTGGGCGAGCGGGTCACCTACTGGTGCCCGGTCTGCCAGCCCGAGCGTCCAGGTCCGGCATCATCCGGCTGACCAGGCTCCCGCCAGACGAGACACATGGCAGAAACGGACGATTGGGTAATTCCTAACCGGCCGCCGGAGTCGCATGCTGCGGTTGAGCGCTCACCGACCGTCAGCAGAGTGCCGAGGTTCCCACGCCGGGGTGGCGGACCTCGCGCCCCGAACCGGGGAGAGTCATGGCGATGTTCCGCAGACTCCGCTCCACCTTCTTCGAGCGGACCACCCGCGACACCGACGCCGACGGCCGGGCGGCGTCCGTGCCGGCCGCGCGTACCGCCGAGGAGGCCGTTGTCACGCCGAGCCTGGACCCGGCCGTCGTGCCCCGCTACTTCGGCCCGGTGCCGAACTTCGCCCACAGCCCCCGCCCGGCGCGGGACCCCGACGGGCAGATCGCAGCCGGCACCGGGCTGCGCAAGTTCATCGACCCGTTGCCCCTGCCCGGCCAGCCGGGCCACGGCGATCTCGGCAGCCACCTGCCGGCGGCAACGCCGGACGCCATCAGCTACCCGGGCTGCGACTACTACGAGATCGGCCTCCAGGAGTACGCCCAGCGGCTGCACCGGGACCTGCCGGCCACCCGACTGCGCGGCTACCGGCAGCTCAACCTCGGCACCGACCCGGCCGGACACAACACTGTGGTGCCTCCGGAGCGACAGTGGCACCTCGGGCCGGTGATCCTCGCCCGTCGGGGTCGACCGGTCCGGGTGAAGTTCATCAACCAGCTCCCCACCGGTCGGGCCGGCGAACTGTTCCTGCCTGTCGACGACACCGTCGAAGGGGCCGGCCTCGGCCCACTGGACGGACCGGCGCCGTACCCGCAGAACCGGGCCGTCCTGCACCTGGCCGGGGCGCAGACCGGCTGGACCAGCGCGGGCAACCCGGGGCAGTGGATCACGCCGGCCGGGGAGATCACCCCGTACCCGACCGGGCCCGGCCTGGCCCACGTGCCGGACATGCCGGCGCCCGGCGCCGGGGCCACCACGCTCTACTTCCCGAACGAGCAGAGCGGCCGACTGCTGTGGTTGCACGACAACACCCTCGGCCTGGCCCGCCTCACCGTCTACGGCGGACAGCTCGCGCTCTACCTGCTCACCGACCCGGCCGAAGACCAGCTCGTCGCCGACGCGGTGCTGCCGGCCGACCAGCTGCCCCTGGTCATCGAGGACAAGACGTTCGTTCCGGACGACACCCAACTCGCCGCCGAGGACCCGACCTGGGACCGGGAACGCTGGGGCGCCCGGGGCAGCCTCTGGCACCCGCACGTCTACCAACCCCGGCAGAACCCGTACCGGTCCGGCGGACGCAACCAGACCGGCCGGTGGGACTACGGCCCCTGGGCCCGCAACTCCGCCCCGGACGACGCCCACGCCGACGGCTGGGTGCCGAACCCGTACCACGACCCGGTCGGCGCCCCGGACGAGCCGCCGCTGAGCCCCGGCGTGCCGCACCCGTCGGCCGTCCCCGAGGCGTACGGCGACACCCCACTCGTCAACGGCGTCGCCTACCCGTACCTGGAGGTGCTACCACGCGCGTACCGGTTCCGGATCCTCAACGCCTGCCTGGACCGCAGCCTCAACCTCCAGCTCTACCGCGCCTGCTCCGACGCGCCGATGTGGACGGCCGACGGGGCGCTCGCCGACCCCAACGCCGGTGAGGTGCCGATGGTGCCCGCCGCGCGGGCCGCGGACCGTCCGGACGGGTGGCCGACCGACGGACGCGACGGCGGTGTGCCGGACCCCCGCGCCGCCGGCCCGGAGTTCATCCAGATCGGCAACGAGGCCGGCCTCCTGCCGGCGCCGGTGGTGCTGCCGAACCGACCGATCGGCTACCGCTACGACCGGCTCGACCCGACCGTGCTGAACGTCGACGGGCACACCCTGCTGCTCGCCCCGGGCGAACGGGCCGACGTGCTCGTCGACTTCTCCGCCGTGCCGGCGGGCAGCACGCTGATCCTGTACAACGACGCCCCGGCCCCGCTGCCCGGCTTCGACCCCCGCTACGACCAGCACACCCACGCCCCGGACCGCAGCGCCGAGGGTGGCCCACCCCCGACCCGACCGGGGTACGGCCCGAACACCCGCACCCTGCTCCAGTTCCGGGTCACCGGGACGCCCGCGCCGCCGTACGACCTGAACCGGCTACGCGAACGGCTCCCCCAGGCGTACGCGGCCAGCCAGCGCCCGCCGATCGTCCCGCAGCCGGCGTACGACCCGGCGTTCGGCACCCGGACCGCGGCGCAGACGACGGTGCCGGTGCACGCCACCACCGTGACATTCACGCCGACGGCCGGCACCGGGCCGGTGACCCTGCCGATCGCGGTCAAGGCCGCACAGCAGATCTTCGAACCCGACCATGGCCGGCTGGCGGGCCGGCTCGGCGTCGGGCACCCGCACGCCGGGCCGCTCAACCCGACGACGCTGCCGCTCGGTGCGACCGACCCGGTCACCGAGGTGCTCTTCGCCACCGACCCCGCCGTGCCGGTGGGCGCGCCCACCGACGGAACGCAGCTCTGGCGGATCAGCGGCAACGTCCGGCAGACCGAGCCGTTGCACGTCGGCGGCTGCGACGTGCAGGTGATCAACCGGGTCGGCTGGGACGGCACGCTGCGCCTCCCGCACGGCACCGAGCTGGGCTGGAAGGCAATCATCCGGGTCAACCCCCGGGAGGACGTGGTGGTGGCGCTGCGCCCGGTCGCGCCGCCCCTGCCGTTCAAGCTGGGTGACAGCGTCCGGCTGCTCGACCCGGGTCGGCCGGCCGGAGCGCGAACCGGGTCGACGCCGGTCAGCCCGGCCGACGGGCGACCCGCCACTGTGGTCAACCAACTGGTCAACCTGGGCTGGGAGTACCGCTGGCACAGCCAGCTCGCCGGCCACCGCGACGGCGGGATGAGCCGACCGCTGGTGCTGCGGGTGGCGCCGAAGGCACCGACCGGGCTGACCGCCACACCGGTGCCCGGCTCCGCCACCGCGCTACCCGCGATCACGTTGGCCTGGACCAGCAACGGTGGACGACCGCCCGCCACCAGCCACCTGCTGCAACGGGCCACCGACGCGACCTTCGGCGGTGAGGTCACCACCATCACCGTCGCGGCCGCCGCCACCCGGTACACCGACGCGACGGTCACCCCCGGAGTGACCTACCACTACCGGATCCGGGCGGAGAACGCGGTCAGCTACTCGTCCTGGTCGAACGGCGTGCCCGCCTCGGTGCACCTGGCCGCGCCGAGCGGTCTGGTCGCGACGCTCCCGCCGGCCGCGCCGCTGCGGGTGGCGCTGCGCTGGATGAACCGCTCGTTCGCCACCGGTATCGACGTGCAACGGGCCACCAACCCGACGTTCACCAGCGGCCCGGGCACCACGGCGATCGGGGTCGGCGACAACCACCTGGACGCGACAGTGGCACCCGACACCACGTACTACTACCGGGTGCGGACCACCTACCTGGGCGCCGCCTCGGCGTGGTCGACCGTCGCCACTGTGACCTCACCTCCCGCGCCGGGCACCCCGACCGGGGTGAGCGCCACCGCCAGCGCACCGGGCCCGGACACCGCGACGGTGATCCTGGCCTGGGCGGCGAGCACACCCGGCGGCCCGGGGTCCGGGTTCACCGTGCAGCGGGCGCTCGACCCGGCCTTCGACCGCGAGGTGGCCACCTTCACGGTGACCGGCCGCGGCTTCACCAACACGGGACTGGCCCGGGGCGTGACCTACCACTACCGGATCCGGTCGTTCAACGTCGTGGGCACCTCGCCGTACACCGGTCCGGTCCTGGTGACGACACCACAGTGACCGGCCCGGGGGCGTGCGCCGTCAGCGCGTCGGCGCGCGCAGCGGGGTGCCGACGGCCCGCAGCTCGGCAAGGGCCCCGGCCACCCCGTGCAGCAGGTCGGTCGCCTCGGTGAGCCGGTCGGCGGCCGGGTGGGCGGTCTCCGGTCGGGAGTCCTCGGCCAGATAACCGGCGGCGGCCACCACCAGCCGCTCGTACGCCGCCACCCCGCCCTTCAGTTGAGCCGTGAGCGCGGCGTGCGCCTCGGCCAGCGGGGGCCGGGCGTCGGTCGGGGCGAGCCGCAGCGCGCGTTCGACGCTGGCCACCCGTGTGGCCAGTTCGCGCAGCGAGCGGTCGGCGGCGGCGGCCTCCAGCACCGCCGGCTCGGCCAGCCCGGTGAGCCGGGGGGCCATCCCGGCCAGGGTGAGCGCCGCCCGGTCCAGGCGGGCCCACTGCTCCCCGGCGCTGGTGCCGCGCAGAGCGATCCGGGAGCGGACCCGACGCACCTCGGCCAGCACGCCCGGGCCGACCGGCAGCCGCTCGACGGCGGCGATCAACCGGGCCCGCGACCGGGCCGCCGCCTCGGCCGGGTCGAGCGCGGGAGGCGCCGGCTGGGCGGCCAGGGCGCGCACATCGATCCAGCGCCAGGCGGCGAGCGCCACCGCACTGCCCGCGGCGCCGGCCCAGGCCGCGTCCGGCAGACCAAGGCCGGCGTACGGAGTCAGCACCACCGCCGCACCGCCGAGCCCACCGGCAAGCACACTCCACCGTCGGGCCGACCGGCGCAGCCGACCCAGCCTCCGGAAGTACCGCGTCCGCTCGTCTGCCACAGTGACCCCCTCGATCCGGTCGTTCAGCCGGCGGCGGTCGGGTCGCCGGTGCCCCGCTCGCGAGCCATGCTGGCGCGCAGCTCGTCCAGGCGGGCGGCGGCCGTCGGGTCGTTGGCCGGGCCGGTCTTCTCGGCCTGCGGCACAGCCGGTCGCTGGGCTGCGCCGCCGAGCTGCTCCCCCGCCATGCTGGACCGGATCTGCTCCAGCCGGGCGGAGCCGGCCGAGTCGATCGTGGCCTTCTGAATCTCCAACATACGGCCCTCGACGGAGTTGCCGGCCAGTTCGGCGCGCCCCATCGCGTTGGCGTACCGCCGTTCGATACGGTCGCGCACCTCGTCCAGCGACGGGGTGTTGCCCGGCGCGGTCAGCGACGACATCGACTCCAGCGAGCGGGCCACCGTCTCCTGCATCTTGGCCTGCTCCAGCTGACTGAGCAGCTTGGTGCGCTCGGCGAGCTTCTGCTGGAGGATCATCGAGTTGTTCTCGACCGCTCGGCGGGCCTGGGCGGCGGCGCCCAGCGCCTGGTCGTGCAGGGTCTTCAGGTCCTCGGTGGCCTGCTCGGCGGAGACGAGCTGGCTGGCCAGCGTCTGGGCGGACTGTTCGAACCGCACCGCCTCGGCCTCGTCGCCCTTGGCCCGGGCCTGGTCGGAGAGCACCAGTGCCTGCCGGGCGTTGCCCTGCAACCGCTCAACCTCGGACATCTGCCGGGACAGCTTCATCTCCAGCTGACGCTGGTTGCCGATCACCGCGGCAGCCTGCTGAACCAGCGCCTGGTGCTGCCGCTGGGCATCCTCGATGGCCTGCTGGATCTGCACCTTGGGATCGGCATGCTCGTCGATCTTCGCACCGAAGAGCGCCATCAGGTAGTTCCAACCCTTGACGAACGGGTTCGCCATCTCCGTGGTATCCCCTCAGTAGCGTCGCTCCACCACGGCCGGGCCGGCGGAACCGACCAACCGTGACCGGCCGATCTCCATCGTCCCAGCCGAACGCCACTGGGGCATCCGTACCGGGCTGTCGACAGCACCGGCGGCTCCTGTGAGCAACCCTACGCGGCCGGGGCCAGACCGCCCATGGTCAACCGGATCGGCGGCTCAGGCCGCGCAGACCACGTCCCGGTCGCGCTCCGTCGGGCGGACCCGGGTGCTGCGCAGGGTGGCCTTGAGCGGCGAATCCTGGCGGACCGAGACAGCGACCTTGCCGTCGGAGGTGACCTGACGGACACCCCGGTTGGAGCTCTTGGCTGCGGCGTCGGCCGGCTCGTCCTGCATCGAGACGAGCACCCCGGGCATCTGCTCGGCGAGCGCCACGGTGTCGCTCACCTCACGCAGCAGCTCGGACAGGCGGGCACCGAGGGCGTCACAGATCGCGGCGAGCAGCTCGCTCGACGGCTCCTTGTGCCCCCGTTCGATCTCGGAGAGGTAGCCGAGGCTGACGTTGGCGGCGGTGGAGACCTCACGCAGCGTGCGCTGCTGGCCCTGCCGGCGCGCTCGCAGTGCGTCACCGATCACCCGGCGTAGCAGGATCATCGCACCTCCCCCTGAGGGATACCTCGCGCCCGCCGCTGGGCAGCCGGTCGCGGCGGACCGCGCCGGCCCCGAACGTCGGAGCCTTCCCGCAACCGTACCCGTTGCGGGCCCGGGCGACATCCCGCCCCGCCCGTCGGTTCGCCGGGACGGGCTCACCGGGGCGCGCCGCCGTCCGTTCCCGCCCCCGTTCCGGCGGGTTCCGGCCACGGTTCCGGCTGTTTGCGCGGCGTCGGTCCCGGAGCGGCCCCGGAATGGTCCTGGGCGCGATTCCGGCTGTTTGCGCGGCGTCGGCGTCGGCTTGCGCGGCCCTGACAGCTCCGGCGTTGGCGTTCAGGAGGTCGCGGTGGTGAGCCGCTCGGCGAGCAGCCGCAGCGCCTCGACAACCGCTTCCGTGCGGACGTGGTCCCGCCCGCTGCCCAGGTCGAGCTGGCGGACCTCACCGCCGGTCGGGCCGGCGACCGCGACGTAGACCAGGCCCACGGGTTTTCCGTCCTGCGGCTCCGGGCCGGCGACCCCGGTGGTGGCCAGCCCCCAGTCCGCGCCGCACCGCTGCCGGCCACCCTCGGCGAGCGCTGCCGCCACCTCCGGGTCCACCGGCCCCCGCTCGGACAGCAGGTCAGCGGGCACGCCAGCCAGGGTCGCCTTCAACTCGGTGGCGTAGACCACGAGGCCACCCCGGTAGACCCCACTGACCCCGGCGATGTTCACGATCGAAGCGGCCAGCGACCCACCGGTGAGCGATTCGACGGTGGCCAGGGTCTCGTGCCGCTCGGCGAGCCGGTGCACGACCCCCGCCGCCGCACTACCCACCTCAGCACCGTCCAGCTCAGCGCCATTCACCCCAGCACCACCCACCCCAGCACCACCCACCCTCGCCACCGTCCACCGACACCCGACCAGTCCTTCCCCACCCACCAGTCCCCAACCCAACTGCCCCCAACCCCCGACCCAATCGCGTCGATCATGAAGTTGGCGTCACGACACGCCGCCCCGGATCGCAATAACGTCATGATCAACGGGGGGCGGGTGGGGGGTTAGCGGGGACGGCGGAGGCGGAGGGCCTGGGCTATGTAGTCGAAGCCGGTGGCGACCGTGACCAGGACGGCGGCGGCCATGATCCAGGGGCCGACGGCGGCGAGCGCGGCCGGCATCGGCCAGAGGTACCAGGCGATGGCCAGGATCTGGAGCGCCGTCTTGACCTTGCCGCCTCGGCTGGCGGCGATCACGCCGTGCCGGATCACCCAGAACCGCAGCCCGGTGATGCCCAGCTCGCGGACGAGGATCAGCGCGGTCACCCACCAGGGCAGTTGGTCGTACCAGGAGAGCAGCACCAACGCCGCGCCGGTGAGCGCCTTGTCGGCGATCGGGTCGGCCACCTTGCCGACCGAGGTGACCAACCCGAAGCGGCGGGCGATCCAGCCGTCCACCAGGTCGGTCGCCGAGGCCACCGCGAAGATCAGGCAGGCCGCCATCCGCCAACCGCTGTGGGTCATCCCGGACATGATCACCGAGGCGGCGAAGACCGGCACCAGCACCAGCCGCAGGGCGGTCAGCGCGTTGGCCGCGTTGACCACCGGCACCACGGCCACCACCCGGCCCGGCGTCGACTCCGTCGCCCCGGTCACCGCCGCACTCCGCTCGGGCCGCCGTGGCGTTCCCGGCACCGCACCACCTGGGTCCCCCGCTCCGCTCGGGCCCGCCGTCACCGTGCCGCGCCGGGCGCCGCCGAGATCATCTCATCCGGCACAGCGAGCAGGTCCACCCCTTCGGTGCCGGTCACCGTTGCGCGCACCAGATCGCCCGGGCGCAGCGCGGCCAGGTCGACGCCACCCTCGGCCGGGGCGACCAGGGTGGTGGAACCGTCCACCTCCGGCGCCTGGTGGGCCGCCCGGCCCTCCACCACGCCGTCCTCGATCGAGTCGACGAGCACCTCGACGGTCGAGCCGAGCCGGTCCTCGGCCCGCTGCGAGCAGAGCTCGTCGGCGAGGGCACTGAGCCGGTCGTAGCGCCGCTTAATCGTCGCGGCGGAGACCTTGCCGGGCAGGCCGGCGGCCTCGGTGCCGTCCTCGTCGCTGTAGTCGAACATGCCGATCGCGTCGAGCCGGGCCTCGGTCAGGAACCGGACCAGCTCGTCGACGTCGGCGCGGGTCTCGCCGGGGAAACCGACGATGAAGTTGCTACGGGCGCCCGCGTCCGGGGCCAGGGCGCGGGCACCCGCCAGCAGCTCCAGGAACCGGTCGGTGGAGCCGAAGCGCCGCATCCGGCGCAGCACCGGCTCGCTGGAGTGCTGGAACGACAGGTCGAAGTAGGGCGCCACACCTGGGGTGTTGGCGATCGCCTCGACCAGCCCGGGACGCGTCTCGGCCGGCTGGAGGTAGCTCGCCCGCACGCGGACGATGCCGGTCACCGCGGCGAGCTGCGGCAGCAGCTTCTCCAGGGCACGCGGGTCACCCAGATCCTTGCCGTACGAGGTGGAGTTCTCGCTGACCAGCACCAGCTCCCGTACGCCGGTCTTGGCCAGCCACTCCGCCTCGGCGAGCAGCTCGTCCGGGGTACGCGAGACGAAGGCCCCCCGGAAGGCCGGGATGGCACAGAACGCGCAGCGGCGGTCGCAGCCGCTGGCCAGCTTCAGCGAGGCCACCGGGCCAGTGTCGAGCCGCCGGCGCAGCACCTGACGCAGGTGCGCCGGGGTGTGCTCGTCGGTGTCGACGACGGCGCGCGCGACGGTGCCGTGCCCGGGCAGCGACACCCCGCTGTCACGCCGCTTCACCGGGGTCAGCGGCAGCAGCTCACGCCGGTCCCGGGGAGTGTGCGCGGTGATCTGCTCGCCGGCGACTACCGCGTTCAGCCGGGCGGCGATGTCCGGGTAGTCGTCGAAGCTCAGCACCGCCTGCGCCTCGGGCAGGCTGTCGGCCAGCTCCCGGCCGTACCGCTCGGCCATGCAGCCCGCGGCGACCACCTTGGCGCCCGTTCCGGCGGCGGCGAGCAGGGTCTGGATGGAGTCCTGCTTGGCCTTCTCCACGAAACCGCAGGTGTTGACGACCACCACGTCGGCGCCCTCGCCGTCGGTGGTCACCTGCCAGCCGTCGGCGTGCAGGCGCGCGGCCAGCTCCTCCGAGTCGACCTCGTTGCGGGCACAGCCCAGGGTCAGCAGGGCGACGCGGCGGCCCTGGGCGTTGTCAGACGGAGAAGGAGCGGTGGCAGACACCATCCGAGGGTACCGGGCCTGCCGGGGAAGCCCACGCACGCGGGCGGGCCGACCGTCCGTCAGCCCGCCCCGCTGCGCTGCGGCGCGGGCTCGCTCGGCAGCCGGGACAGTGCGGTGGCGAGCAGCGCACCGAGCTGGGCGGCCTCGATCCCGCGGGCGCCCGGCCCCCGGACCAGCAGCAGCACAAGGTCACCCCGTCGGCCGACCGCCCGGTCCGGCCCGGTGTACGCGTCGTCACCCACGCCGGGCAGCGGGACTCCCCCGCCCCGCCCGAGGGTCAGGGTGAACCGGGCCATCATCCCGCAGGTGACCTGGAGCGCGAGGACTGTCGTTCCGCCACCGTCAACGAACGAGGCGATGCCCCGCACCTGACCGGTGCTCCCGGTCGGTCGCACAAGCGAGACCCGACGGCCGGTCGCGGCGCCCACCTCGTCGGCGCTGAGCAGGCGCTCCGGCCGAATTGCGCCGTGGGTGGCGGTGGCGGGCAGGGCGGTGCCGGACGGCAGGTCGGCATCGGCGTACGCGGCGTCGTCGGCCGGCTCGGGGGCGGCGCGGTGAACGGTCACCCCGAGCACCCGCCGGGTCCACGGCCGGACCTGGGCGGTGACCACGTCTCCGTGGCGGCAGTCCCCCGCGATCTGCTCCGGGATGATCCACGCGCGGAGCCGGTCCGCGTGGCCATCGTCGATGACGAGGTATCGGTTGATGATGCGGCCCGGCCCGTCGTCCGACGTGTGCCGCTGCCACACCTCGTGCCAGAGCACCTCGCCGGTGACAGTGGCCGGGGCGGCCAGGTCGAGCACCGCCCGGAGCAGGAGGTATCCGGCAAGGACGAGCAGCGCGAAGCCGAGCAGCGCGAAGCCGAGCGTGACCGGGCCGACGTCGGTGAACCGCGTCCAGGCGATCGGCGACCCCCCGATCACCCGGGCGAACGTCCCGCCCAGCAGGCCGCCGAGGAGCGCCCAGAAGACGATCCAGCCCAGCGGCTGGCCGTACCGGGGAAGCCCGCCCGGATAGCTGACGCTGACCTGCCGCCACCGGCCCCCGTACGACGACCAGAGCCGCCGACGGTCGGCCATGCCGAGGTCGATCACCTGCGAGGTCACCCGGGTGACGCCGAGCGCGGCCCCGTACGGCAGGTGGCGACCCCAGACCGTGACGGCGGCGGGCGGCAGGTCGGCGAAGCCCTCCTGCCCGGCGAGCCAGGCGCGCAGCCCGAGCCAGCGGGCGGCGGCGGCCCGGCCGGCGGGGGTGTCGCGCTCCCCCAGGTCCCGGTTGGCGAGGCTGGCGAGCACCGCCATGGTGACGAGGAACGCGACGACGCTGCCGAAGGTGTCCTCGCCGACCCGGGTCACGTAGTGCCAGCTGCCGACTCCGACCCCGGCGGCGACGACCACCCCGAGCACGGTGAGCAGGACGACCGGCGGGCGGGAGAACCGCCTGCGGGAGAGCCCGCGCCGCTGGGCGTCGGCCACGACCGCCAGGCGCAGCCGCTTGGACCAGGCTGCGGACCGGTCGGCGTCGGAGAAGCTTAGTGCGGTCAGCGGCACCATTCCGTCGACCGCCCGGGCGGTCACCCGGTCGAAGACCTGCCGCTCGTACGGGTTGAGGTCGTCGGTGGCGCGTCCGGTCAGATGCACGGTGGTGTGGCGGGGATCCGGGTCGGCCTGACGCAGATCCAGGTAGTGGCGCGCGGCGAGGTCGAGCAGAGTGGATTCGGCGGCGTCCACCGTGTACCGCCACCGGTTGACGAGCAGGCTGACCACGGCCGGAGGCTCGGCGCCGGGAAGGTCCATGGCGGCCGGGGCCGGACTCACGGCGGAGGGTCGGCTGGCCAGCCGGGTGATCCCGTAGACCACTGCCCAGAGGGCGAGACCCGCGACCGGCAGGCCGATCTCGATGACCCGATGGGAAACGCTCATCGCGGCGGGAGGCTAGAACCGGACGGAGACGTCGGCGCGCCCGCCGCCGGTCAGGGCACGGGTCGCGGCGACAACGGTGCCGGGCGATGGGCCACCACGTGTCGACGCGGCGACGAGGAGCACCGACGGAACAGTTACCCGCACCAGCCCGAGGACCATGGCACCTCACGTTCGGGTTACTCCGCCAGCGATCGCGACGGTCACCCTCATCATGATCGGTTCGCACAACCGGCGACCCGCCCGGTCGCCCATGCGACGGTCCACTGTTCGGTCAGTCCCGCCCGCGTTCGGATCAGCGCGCGGCGGCGGCCACCCGGGTCAGCGCATCGAGGAGGAACACCTCGGTGCCGGCCAGGCCGGTGGAGCAGAAGACGGAGATCTGGTCCGCGGTGGTCCGGCCGGGGACCGCGTTGGCCAGGACACCGCCCAGGTCCCGCAACCGCCCGGCGTACGGGGGTGTGGCCGCGAGCATCGGCGGCTGGTATTCCGCCGCCTGGGCCGGTGAGTCGGTGACCAGCACGTCGGCGGTGTCCAGCAGGTCGGTGCCGAACTCGCTGCGGTCGCGCTGCTTGAAGCCGACCGCGTTGACGTGCGTGCCGGGGCTGAGGTCGGCGGCGCAGAGCACCGGGGTCGGGCTGGTGGTCGCCAGCACCACCAGGTCCCGCCCGGCGACTGCCGAACGCGGGTCGGCCACCGCACGGGCCGGCACGCTCAGTTCGGCGCGGACCCGGGCGACGAAGGCGTCCCGGCGGGCGGCGGAGCGGCTGTGCACCACCACCTCGCGCAGCGGGCGGACCGCGGCGGCGGCCCAGACCTGGGTCCACGCCTGCCGGCCGGAGCCGATCACCCCGAGGGTCGCGGCGTCCGGACGGGCCAGCGCGTCGACCGCGAGGCCCCCCAACCCTCCGGTACGACGGGAGCCCAGCTCCTCGCCGACCGCGACCGCCCGGATCGCCCCGGTCCGGGCGTCGTGCAGCACCACCAACTGCTCGCCCTGCGGGTGGCCGAAGGTGTCGTACGAGCGGAAGCCGTACCACTCGCCGACCAGGTGCCCGGCGGTGAGCACCAGCCGCCCGCCGCTCAGCGGTGCGGCGGCCCGGGGCGGCGCGATCAGGCGTCCCTCGTACGCGGCCAGGAGCGCAGCGCGCATGGCGTCGACCGTGGTGGCGGCGTCCAGCGCGGCGGCGACCTCGGGGTCGGCGTAGAGCATGGTCATGCTGGCGATACTGCAAGTTGAAGTCAAGTAGAGGTCAACGGACCGTGACGGTGGTCACCGCCACCCCGCCGGGGCCGGTGCTAGCGTCGGCTCCGGCGGCCGGGTGCTCGTGGCCGCTCCCGACGAGTGGTGGGCGTACCCGGTCAGGCCAAGACGCCCCGCGTGACGTGCAGACTCGACTCGTCCCGGCGCGGCAGCCCCGGGCGCTTCCGGTGAGGTGAACCGATGGCCTGGCTCGTACTGGTGATCTCGGGACTGTTGGAGACAGCCTGGGCGATCGCCCTGGACCGCAGCGCCGGTTTCAGCCGGCTGATCCCGTCCGTGGTGTTCGTGGCGACCCTGCTGCTGAGCATGGCCGGGCTGTCGTACGCGCTCCGGGACATCCCCGTCGGCACCGGCTACGCGGTCTGGGTGGGCATCGGCGCGGTCGGCACCGCGCTGGTCGGGATGCTGGCGCTCGGCGAGTCGGCGAGCCTGCCCCGAATCCTCTGCCTCCTGCTGGTGGTGGCGGGCGTGATCGGGTTGAAGATCTTCCACTGAGGTGCCCCGTCGGCAGGCGTGACCAGCACCCACAGTGGGTAGTGATCGATTCGTCACGACAGGCTCTCACCCGGAGGAAGATCATGGCCGACATGCCGAGCACCGCCCGTCCCCGCAGCAACGCCGCCCGCATCCTCACCATCGTGGGCTTCGTCTTCGCGGTCCTGGCCCTGCTGCTGAACCCGATCATCTTCGGCGTGCTCGGCGTCATCGCGGGCGTCGTCGGCGCGGTGCTCGGTGACAAGCCGCTGGGTTGGTACGCCGCCGCGGCCAGCGTCGTCGCCGCGATCATCAGCCTGGTGATCATCGGCGCGCTGATCAACAACTGACCACTCCCCCGTCGCGGGCCCGCCGGACACCGGCGGGCCCGTCGTGCGTCCAGGGTCGGCTGTCGGTCAGTCCACGTCGCCGCGCAGGCCGGCCAGGACCTCGTCCAACTCGTCCGGCTTGACCAGCACGTCACGCGCCTTCGACCCCTCGGACGGCCCGACCACACCCCGGGTCTCCATCAGGTCCATCAGGCGGCCCGCCTTGGCGAAACCGACCCGCAGCTTGCGTTGCAGCATCGAGGTCGAGCCGAACTGCGAGGTGACCACCAACTCGACCGCCTGCACCAACAGGTCCAGGTCGTCGCCGATGTCCTCGTCGATCTTCTTCTTGTTCTCCTGCGCCGGGGCCAGCACGTCCTTGCGGAACTCCGGCTCACGCTGGTCCTTGCAGAACTTCACCACGTCGGCGATCTCGCGCTCGGTGACCCAGGCACCCTGGATGCGGACCGGCTTGGAGGCGCCCATCGGCAGGAAGAGCCCGTCACCCCGGCCGAGCAGCTTCTCCGCGCCCGGCTGGTCGAGGATGACCCGGGAGTCCGCCAGGGACGAGGTGGCGAACGCCAGCCGGGACGGCACGTTCGCCTTGATCAGACCGGTCACCACGTCGACCGAGGGGCGTTGGGTGGCCAGCACCAGGTGAATGCCGGCGGCCCGGGCCAGCTGGGTGATCCGGACGACGGAGTCCTCCACGTCGCGCGGCGCGACCATCATCAGGTCGGCCAACTCGTCCACGATCACCAGCAGATAGGGGTACGGGCGCATCTCGCGTTCGCTGCCCGGCGGAGCCTTGATCTCGCCGTTGCGGACCTTGCGGTTGAAGTCGTCGATGTGCCGGACCCCGTTGGCGGCGAGGTCGTCGTAGCGCATGTCCATCTCGCGGACCACCCAGTCCAGCGAGTCGGCCGCCTTCTTGGCGTTGGTCACGATCGGCGTGACCAGGTGCGGGATGCCCTCGTAGCCGGTCATCTCGACCCGCTTCGGGTCGATCAGCAGCAGCCGTACCTCGTCCGGGGTGGCCCGGGTGAGGATGGACACCAGCAGGGTGTTGAGGCAGCTCGACTTGCCCGCGCCGGTGGCGCCGGCGATCAGGATGTGCGGCATCTTGGCGAGGTTGGCCACCACGTAGCCGCCCTCGATGTCCTTGCCGAGCGCCACCACCATCGGGTGGTGATCGCTGGTCGCCGCCCGCGAGCGCAACACGTCGCCGAGGGCGACGTTCTCCGGGTCGGTGTTCGGGATCTCCACGCCGACGGCGCTCTTGCCCGGGATCGGACTGAGGATCCGCACGTCCGGCGACTTCACCGCGTACGCGATGTTGCGGGACAGCTGGGTGATCCGCTCGACCTTGACGCCGTGCCCCAGCTCCACCTCGTAGCGGGTGACGGTCGGGCCACGGGTGAAGCCGGTGACCGCGGCGTCCACATCGAACTGGTCGAACACGCCGGTGAGCGCGGCGATCACCTCGTCGTTGGCCTTGCTGCGGGTCTTCGCGGCGGCCCCGGCGCTGAGCATGTTGGCCGGTGGCAGCGTGTAGTCCCCGGCCAGCCCGGTCAACGCGAGCTGCTCGGCCCGGGTCGGAGCGGGCGAGTGCTCCGGCGGGTCGGCCGGCGGCTTGCGGCTCGCCGGCACCTTCGCCGGAGACTTGCGCGGCAGCACCATGGTCTCCTGGAGGTCCGCGCCGTCCAGGTCCTCGAAGTCGTCCGGGTCCAGTGGCGCAGGCATCCGCTTCGACTGTCGCTTGCGCGCCGGCTTGGCGGCCGGCTCGTCCGCCTCCTCGTCGGCCTCCGGGCTGCTGACCAGCCCACCGGCGAGCAGTCCCAGCCGCTCGGGAATCTTGTTGATCGGCGTCGCGGTCACCACCAGCAGGCCGAAGAGCAGCAGCAGGATGAGCAGCGGCACCGCCACCCAGGCGGTCACCGCCCGCTCCAGCAGCCCGCCTACGCCCGCGCCGACCAGTCCGCCCGCGAAGTCACGCTCCAGCGGGTCCGCCGGGTCCTGACCGATCTGGAGCAGCGCGGCGGTCGACACCAGCAGCGAACCCCAGCCGATCAACCCACGGCCCCGGTGCTCCGGATCCGCCGGCTGACGCATCAGCCGCCACGCCCCGATCATCAGCAGCACCGGTACGACCACCGAGATCGCGCCCAGGAACAGCCGGATCGTGCTCGCCAACTGCGCGCCCACCGGCCCCGCCCCGGACAGCCAGAGCGCCACCGCGGAGAGCAGGGCGAGCCCGAACATGAGCAGACCCGCGCCATCGCGACGATGCTCAGGGTCGAGGTCACGAGCCGAGGCGGCCTGCCGGCCGGCGGCACGCACCGCCCAGCCCATCCCGTGCGCCAGCCCCATCCACAGTGCACCTACCGCACGGCCCACGTAGACCGCCGGGCCGGGCCGGGGCGGCGTGGTGCGACGTCGGACCGGCGCCCGGGTGGTCTTCTTCGCCGGTTGACGGGCACGACTGTTGGTGCCACCGCGCGGCGACGCGCCGCGCCGCCGGCTCGCCTGAGAGGTACGGCCCGCCATAGAGTCACGGTAACGGTGGGGCCGGTCAGATCCCCGCTTTTCCGGGTCGTGTCCGCGCGTCGTAACACGAACCCCACCGCCGGTCGTGATATCCGCCTCAGAAGGGATGCCCCATGGCGTCGCCGGAAATCGAGGGTGATCCGGACGATCCGCTGGCCGGGCACCCTGGCGCACTGCGTCCACTGACCGGTGAACTGGTCGCCGCGGTGCTCGCTGCCCGCGGCCGGTCCGTCGGCCCGACCCCGGACGGCGAGCTGGTGGGCCAGTTCGACGACAACCTGATCTGGTTCCTCCGCGTCGGCGGCGACGGGGAGTTACTCCAGATCCGCACAATGGTCGATCCGACCTTCGGCATCGAACGGGTGCCCGAGCTGTACGCGTTCTGCAACTCCTGGAACCACGACCGGCTCTGGCCGAAGGCGTTCGTGCACGTCGACGACAACGGCCGGGCCCGGGTGTACGGAGAGGTGATCACCGACCTGGAACGCGGAGTGACCCCACACCAACTCGACCAACTGCTCGACTGTGGCATCTCCACCGGCTGCCAGCTGGCGGTGGCGGTCCGTCGACTGCCCGGCGCGGTGCCGTCGTGACCAGCCGGGACGAGTTCACCGGCAGCCGCACCGGCACGCCACCCACCGGCCCCGGTGACCGTCTCGCGCGGGGCCGCGTACCGGCGTTGGAGGCCGCGCTCGCCGAGGCCCGGGACCTCCCCGACGGCCCGGCCCGGCAGGGCGCACTGGAACGGCTCGCCGAGCGCGCCGACGCGGCCGGCGACGTCCGGTCCGGCATGGACGCGCGGTTCGCGTTGATCGAGGCGTACCTGCTGCACGGGGAGCGGTGGCGACTGGTCGAGCCGGTCCGGCGCTGCCGGGCCGCCGCCGACCACCGGCCCGACCTGCTCACCGACCCGGAGACCGGGCTGCTGCTGCGCTACCAGCGGTACGCGGTGGAGGCGCTGCTCGGCACCCCCCGGGTCGGGCTGGACCAGACCCGGGCCCTGCTGCACGACCTGGCCCACCGGGTCGGCGCGGACGGTCCGGACACACCGACCGTCGCGGAGCTGCACTGCCGGATCGCCGATCACCTGGGCGACGAGCCCACCGCCCGGCACTGGTACGAGCGATGGTCCGGCAAACGGCCCGGCCCGGCCGGCGGCTGCCCGGGCTGCGCCTCGGCCCGGCGCGCCGAGCTGCTGGCCGGCTGGGGCGAGTGGACCGACGCGCTCACCGAGCTCGCCGAATCCGACGACGACCCGCTGTCCTGCACCGACCAGCCCGAGCGGGACCTGGTCGCCGGTCTGCTGCCCGCACTGCGCACCGGCGAGGCGGGGCGGGCGGCGGCGGCACACGTGCGGGCGTACCGCCGGCACCGGCACGAGCGCGCGGCGTTCCCGCACCTCGCCGTGCACCTGCGGTTCTGCGCGCTGGGCGGGCACCTGGAACGCGGGCTGGCCATCCTGGCCGAGCAGCTGCCCCGGTTGGACCGGCCGACCGACGATCTCGCCGCCATGGAGTTCGCCGCCGCCGGGGCGCTGGTCTGCGGGCTGGCCGTGGAGGCCGGGCTGGGCGGGCGGACGATGCCCCGCCCGGCGTACGGCGAGCGGACGGCCACCGAGTTGGACGTCGCCACGCTCGGGGCGCTGCTGGTCGGGGTGGCCAGCGAGCTGGCCGGCAGCTTCGACGCGCGCAACGGCACCGGGCACCACTCCGGACGGATGGCCGCCTGGTTGGCCGAGCGCCCGCTCGCGGCGCCGGTTCCGCTGCCCACCGACGACGAACCGGACGGGCTCGACGAGCCCGACACCGACCCCTCCGACGCCGACCGCTCCGACGATGAGGCCGAGCTGGGTGAACGCGAGTTGTCGGCGCTCTCCCTCGCCATGATCACCGCGATTTTAAACGGGCGCGGCGACAGGTACCTGGTGGACGAGGGCGAGACCGTTGTCGGCCACTGGGAGGGTGCGGTGATCCAGTTCCGGCGGGCCGGTGAACGTGGTGAGGTGCTGCACGCCCGTGCCATGGCCAACCGCCGCCTGCCGGCGGCCCGCCGCGCCGAGGCGTACGCCTTCTGCAACGCGTGGAACCACGACCGGCTGCTGCCCAAGGCGTACGCGCACGATCTCGGCGACGAGTTGGTGTTGGCCGGCGACCTGGCCACCGACCTGGCGCACGGGGTCGCCCCGGCGCAGCTGCGGGTCCTCATGGAAGCCGCCATCGCCACCGGCGTCGCGTACGCCGAGGCCGTCGCCGGCCTGCCCTGACCTCCCCGGCACGGCTGACGCCGGCCCACCCCGTTCGGGGTGGACCGGCGTCAGCGGGAGTTGCTCAGACCTCGACGACGGTGGGCACGATCATCGGCCGACGACGGTACTTGTCGTTGACCCACCGCCCCACGGTCCGCCTGACGATCTGCTGAAGCTGGTGCGGGTCGGTGATGCCGTCCGCCGCGGCACGGTTGAGCGCCTCGGTGACCAGCGGCACCACCGGGTTGAACGCCTCCGGGTCCTCGGAGAAGCCCTTCGCGGAGAGCGTCGGGCCGGCGACCACCTTGCCGGTGACCGAGTCGACGACCACTGTGGTGGCGATGAAACCGCCGTCACCGAGGATCCGCCGTTCGGTGAGCAGCGACTCGCTGACGTCACCGACGGCGAGGCCGTCCACGTAGACGTACCGGCTCTTCACGTGCCCGACCAGGCTGGCGCGGCCCTCGACCAGATCGACCACGTCGCCGTCCTCGCAGATCACCACCCGGTCGGCGGCGACACCGGATTCGATGCCGAGCCGGGCGTGGGCCCGCAGGTGGCGCCACTCGCCGTGCACGGGCATCAGGTTGCTGGGCCGGACCACGTTGAGCAGGTAGAGCAGTTCCCCGGCGGGGGCGTGCCCGGAGACGTGCACCTTGGCCACGTCCTTGTGCACGACCACCGCGCCGGCCCGGGCGAGCCGGTTGATCACCCGGTAGACCGAGGTCTCGTTGCCGGGCACCAGTGAGGAGGCCAGCACGACGGTGTCACCGGGGGCGATGGTGATGTGCCGGTGGTCGCCGCTGGCCATCCGGCCCAGCGCGCTCATCGGCTCACCCTGCGAGCCGGTGGACATCAGCACGATCTGCTCCGGCGGCAGCGTGGTCGCCTCCTCGATCCCGATGACCAGGCCGGCCGGGATGTTGAGCAGGCCGAGGTCCCGGGCGATGCCCATGTTGCGGACCATGGACCGGCCGATCAGGGCGACCTTGCGGCCGTGCTCGGCGGCGGAGTCGAAGACCTGCTGCACGCGGTGCACGTGCGAGGCGAACGAGGCCACGATGATCCGACCCTTGGCCTTCGCGAAGATCGAGTCGAGAACCGGGCCGATCTCCCGCTCCGGGGTGACGAAGCCGGGGATCTCCGCGTTGGTGGAGTCGGACAGCAGCAGGTCGACGCCCTCGGCGCCGAGCCGGGCGAAACCGGCCAGGTCGGTGATCCGGCCGTCCAGCGGCAGCTGGTCCATCTTGAAGTCGCCGGTGTGCAGCACCAGGCCGGCGGGGGTGCGGATGGCCACCGCGAGGGCGTCCGGGATCGAGTGGTTGACAGCGAAGAACTCACACTCGAACGGGCCGAGCCGCTCGCGGCCGCCCTCCCGCACGGTGAGCGTGTACGGCTGGATCCGCCGCTCGGCCAGCTTCGCCTCGACCAGGGCGAGGGTGAACTGTGAGCCGACCAGCGGGATGTCGGGCTTGTGGGCGAGCAGGTACGGCACCGCGCCGATGTGGTCCTCGTGACCGTGCGTCAGCACGATCGCCTGGACGTCGGCCAGCCGGTCCAGGATCGGACCGAAGTCGGGCAGGATCAGGTCCACACCCGGCTGCTCGACGTCGGGGAAGAGGACCCCGCAGTCGACGATCAGCAACTTGCCGTCGTACTCGAAGACGGTCATGTTCCGACCGATGGCGCCGAGCCCGCCGAGCGGGATGATCCGCAGGCCGCCCTCCGGCAGCGGCGGGGGTAGTTCCGCCTCGATGTGCGCCTCGGTCACGCGTCCACCTCATTCTGCGACGCCGTCACTCGGCGCCCATCGTGTCGTTCGTTCATTCGGGCAGCTCCAGGCCCGCTGCCGCGAAGTCCGCGCGCAGCTGGGCGATCTCGTCGTCGGTGGCGTCCACGAGCGGGGGTCGCACCGGGCCGGCCGGCAGGCCCAGCGACGCCAGGCCCGCCTTCACCAGGATGGCGCCCTGGGTACGGAAGATGCCGGTGAACAGCGGCAGCAGCCGCCGGTGCAGGGCCAGCGCGGTCGGCATGTCCCCCGTGTCGTACGCCTCGATCATCTGTACGGTCAGCGCCCCGGTGAAGTGCGTCGAGGTGCCGACCAGACCCACGCTGCCGACGGCCAGCGCCGGCAGGGTGAGCGCGTCCTCGCCGCTGTAGAAGGCGAGGGCGGTGCGGCTGGTGACCCAGCTGGTGGCGGTCAGGTCACCCTTGGCGTCCTTGACCGCGACGATCCGGCCGTGCTCGGCGAGCCGGACCAGCGTCTCGGTGTCGATCGGCACGCCGGAGCGGTGCGGAATGTCGTACAGCATCACCGGCAGGCCGGTGGCGTCGGCCACCGCGGTGAAGTGGCGCAGCAACCCGCTCTGCGGCGGCTTGTTGTAGTACGGGGTGACCACCAGCAGGCCGTGCGCGCCGGCCTTCTCGGCGGCGGTGGCCAGCTCGATGGTGTGCCGGGTGTCGTTGGTGCCGACGCCCGCGACCACCTTGGCGCGGTCACCGACGGCCTCCACCACGGCCCGGATCAGCTGTTCCTTCTCCGCGTCGGTGGTGGTCGGCGACTCGCCGGTGGTGCCGTTGACCACCAGCGCGTCGTTGCCCTGCTCGTCGACCAGGTGGCTTGCCAGCCGGGCAACGCCGTCGAGGTCGAGGGAACCGTCGGGGGTGAACGGGGTCACCATGGCTGTGAGCAGCCGGCCGAAGGGGCGGGACGCCGGTCGGGCCGCGGCGTCGAGGTGGTCGTGCGTCATACCCTCCAACCTAGCGGACGACCAGCCGGGGCCCGCCGGGGAAGGGCTCAGGACGCCTCGTGCGGGCTGGCCGCCACTTCGGTGCCGTCCGGCAGCGTGGAGATCACGAAGTCGGCGAACACGTTCGGGGCGACACCCTGCAGCTGGCGCAGGCACTCCACGGCCAGCTCACGGATCTCCACATCGGCGTGCTCGGTGGCCCGCATCGCGACGAAGTGCCGCCAGGCCCGGTAGTTGCCGGAGACCACGATCCGGGTCTCGGTGGCGTTGGGCAGCACCGCCCGGGCCGCCTGCCGGGCCTGCTTGCGGCGCAGCGTCGGGTTCGGTTCGTCGGAGAAGCGCTGCTCGAGGCCCTCCAGCAACTCGGTGTACGCCCGAACGCTCGCCTCGGCGGCCTCCACGAACTTCTTGTGCAGCTCCGGGTCGTCAGCGATGACCGCCGGCTCGACCATCGCCGCGTCCCGCTCCGGGACGTAGCGCTGGGACAGCTGAGAGTACGAGAAGTGCCGGTGCCGGATCAGCTCGTGGGTGAAGGAGCGGGACACCCCGGTGAAGTAGAAGGTGACCGACCCGTGCTCCAGCACGCTCAGGTGACCCACCTCAAGAATGTGCGCCAGGTAGCCGGCGTTGGTGGCGGTCGCCGGGTTCGGCTTCTTCCACGACTGGTAGCAGGCCCGGCCGGCGAACTCGGCGAGCGCCTGACCACCCTCCGCGTCGGTCGACCACGGCACGTCGTCCGGGGCGGCGAATTGGGTCCACGCGATCAACTTGACCTGGGGCTGCACCATGTCCGGCATTCCTGGGACTTTAGTGGTGGGATGCCGCCCGGCCCAACTCAGGCGCGCCCCCTGCAATGTCGATCACTCAGGCAGCGGCGGAGCCGCCGACGCCCGGGCGGGTTCGGGGTCCCGGCGCGGTCCGGGGTCCGGGCGGGGTCCCGGGGTCCCGGCGGGGTCCCGGGGTCCCAGCGGGGTCCGGGGTCCCAGCGCGTCCCGAGGTCCCAGCGCGTCCCGAGGTCCGGGGTCCGGGGGTCCGGGAGTCCGGGGGTCCGGGGTTGGAGCATCGTCGTCGAGGCCGGGCGGACAGTTCCATGGCGTCTGGAGCTGAATCGTTTGCGACATCAGCCCTCGCGGATGGGCCGCCCAAACCGACGAGCGAGGCTCGAGCGCCGCCCAGCCGCCCCAGCCGCCCAAGCGCCCAAGCGCGACGCAAGCGACCCAAGCGGCCCAAGCGGCCCAAGCGGCCCAAGCGGCCAAGCGC
>NZ_JBEXIM010000004.1:314777-338491 GCF_040608575.1 Micromonospora sp. NPDC005171
CGCGACCCGACGGCCCGAACGGCCCGAGGAAGCGCCACCCCAGCGGCCCAAGCGACCCGAACGGCCCGAGGCAGCGCCACCCCAGCGGCCCAAGCGCGACCCGACGGCCCGAACGGCCCGAGGAAGCGCCACCCCAGCGGCCCAAGCGACCCGAACGGCCCGAGGCAGCGCCACCCCAGCGGCCCAAGCGACCCAGCAGCGGCTTTCGCCCGCAAGATCGCGCAACATCATGGATGTAGTGGCATCCACCGCGCCCGACACCACTACATCCAGGATCGAGTACGGGCTTGGGGCGAGATGCGTTGGCCGCCGTGCGCCGCGTGCGCGAGTGTCCGACTGCACACCGGATGATCAACTCGGGTTCCTGAAAGTCGGGGTATCCGGATCGGGTGGAAGGCCCGGTTTCCTGAATGCCGAGTCGATCATGGGATGGCGGGCGTCGGAGGACTTCAGCAGCCACGGCAAGCCCTCGGCGCGCTGTAGCGCGAGCCAAAAAACCCGAACGTGACCCGACGACCCGAGCACGACCCGACGACGCGAGCGCCACCCGAACAACCCGAACGCCACCCGACGAACCGAGCACCATCCGACGAACCGAGCACCATCCGACGAACCGAGCACCATCCGACGAACCAAGCACCATCCGACGAACCGAGCACCATCCGACGAACCAAGCGCCACCCGAACAACCCCGCGCAGGGCCCGCAGGGCGACTCACCGGCGGCGGACAGCGGAGGAGGCTCTTGATGTCGTAAACGAATCAGCTCCAAAGGACGCCCGAACAGCGCATGCCGGCCGAGCCCGCACCTGCGTGCCGGCGCATCGGACACCAGCGCGCGTCAGACGACCGGGCACCGCCGCATCGGGCGCCGGCACGTCAGGCGACCGGGCACCAGCGCGTCAGACGACCGAGCACCGGCACGTCAGGCGACGACGCGGTCAGACGTAGAGCGAGGTGAACGGTGCCCAGGGCAGGTTGCGTAGCACCGAGAAGGCCAGCCACGCGGCCAGGAAACCGCCGATGACCTTCGAGCTGATCCGCAGCTCGGGCAGTCGCCAACCGAACGCCTGGCTTCCCGCCCAGGCCACGAAGAGGTACGCGAGGAACGGCAGCGCGAAGATGAAGACGAAGTGGTGCCGGGCGGCGGCTGGCAGGTCGCCGTGCAGCACGTACCAGAGTGCGCGGGTGCCACCACAGCCCGGGCAGTCCAGCCCGGTGGTCAACTTGAGCAGACAGGTTGGCGCGGCGTCCGGGTCGGCGTGGGTCGGGTTGCTGAGCAGCGCGTAGCTCATGCCGACGGCGACGCAGCCGAGCGCGGCCAGTGGCACTGCCCAGCGCGGGGAACGTTCATAGAGCCGCAGCACGAACCGGGTGAGCCGGTCCGGCTCCGGCGTCGCGTAGCCCTGCGGCGGGGTGGTCGGCCAACCCTCCGGCCCCGAGCCGCCGGGACCGAGACCGCCAGGGCCCGGCCCATCGGGACCGAGACCGCCGGGACCAGCCCCACCGGGAACGCCGCCCACAGGCGCCGTGTGGACCGCCCCAGGGGCGGGCTGCGGCTGATCGACCGGTCCGGGAGCGCTCGTCACGCGCTCACGGTACACCGGACACGCCGGCCAACGCGGCGGTGAGCGGACCGGCCAGGTCGCCGGCCGCCGGCGGCGCCACCGCGTCCAGGCCGAGCCAGCCGGCGAGCCGGTAGAGCTCGGCGGCGAGCGCCACAGCGGTCTCCCCCGGGTCGGCGCCGGGTTCGAGCCAGGCGGCCGGCACCAGCAGCACCCCGGCCTTGCGATCCGCCTTCAGATCCACCCGGGCGGTGAACCGGTCACCCTGCAGGAACGGCAACACGTAGTAGCCGTAGACCCGCTGCGGCGCCGGGACGTAGATCTCGATCCGGTAGTTGAAGCCGAACAGCCGCTCGGTGCGGGCCCGTTCCCAGATCAGCGGATCGAAGGGGCTGACCAGGGTGTTGCCCCGCACCCAGCGGGGCAGCCGGGCGGACGTGTGCAGCCAGGCCGGCTGGCGCCAGCCGGCCACGGTGACCGGCACCAGCTCACCGGCCTCGGCCAGCTCCGCGACGGCCTGCCGGGCGCCGGCCAGCGGCAACCGGAAGTAGTCGCGCAGTTCCGGCTCCGCGGCCACCCCGAGCGACCGTGCGGCGAGGGCCACCAGCGTGCGGTACGCCTCGGCGTCGGTCGGGGTGGGCGCGGCCAGCACTGAGGCGGGCAGCACCCGTTCGGGCAGGTCGTAGCGGCGGGCGAAGGAGGTGCTGCGCTCGGCGGCGGCCACCTCCCCGGCCCAGAACAGGAACTCCAACGCCCGTTTGACCGCCGACCAGTTCCACCCCCAGTTACCGGTCTCCCGGGGCGCGTCGTGCTCGATCTCGGCGGCGGTCAGCGGACCCCGGGCGGCCACCTCGTCCCGGACCCAGGCGACCAGCTCCGGCTGCTCCTGGGCGATCCGCCGCATGCCGCCCCAGGATTCGCTGTGCGCGCGGGCCATCCGCCAGCGCAGCATCGGGTGCAGCTCGACCGGGACCAGCGACGCCTCGTGGCCCCAGTATTCGAACAGCTCGCGCGGGCGTCGGTAGGCGGCCTGGTCGAGCAGGGTGGTCGGGTAGGGCCCGAGTCGGCTGTAGAGCGGCAGGTAGTGCGCGCGTTGCAGCACGTTGACCGAGTCCATCTGGATCAACCCGACCCGGCCCAACACCCGACGGAGGTGCCGGCGGGTGGGCACACCCGTCGGCGTCGGGTCGGCGAAGCCCTGGGCGGCGAGCGCCACGCGGCGGGCCTGGGCGAGCGAGAGTGATTCCGGTGCGGTCATCGTCGGCGACCTTAATTCATCGGTACGACGCCGGTGCGGGAAGCTGGACGTGACGACCAACGGGGCATAGAACGGTGCAATGCTGACCATCCGTCGGGAGGAGCCGGACGACGCCGAGGCGGTCGCCCGGGTGCACGTGCACGGCTGGCAGGCGGGCTATGCCGGCTTCATGCCGGACGAGGTGCTCGGGCGGCTCAACGTGGTGGCCTGGGCGCAGCGTCGTCGCGACGTCGGCACCGCCGATCCGGAGCACCCGTTCACCACACTGCTCGGCGAGGTGGACGGGCTGGTCGTGGGCTTCACCACCTTCGGGCCGTACCGCCGCAACCAGGACCGGGACGACCTGGACCCGACGGTCGGCGAGGTGGTGGCGCTCTACGTGGAGCCGGCCCACTGGGGTGACGGGACCGCCGCAGCGCTGCTGGACGCCGCCCGCAGCGGGCTCACCGAGCGGGGCTGGGCCGGGTACCGGGCGTGGGTGCTGGCGGACAACCGGCGGGCCCGGCGGTTCTGCGAGCGCGCCGGTCTGTCACCGGACGGGGAGCGGTCGACCTACCAGGTGCCGCTGGCCGGTGGGGGCCCGCCGGTCGGGCTGGTCGAGCTGCGGTACGTCGGACGCCTCGACAGCTGAGCCTTCCGCTGTCAGCCATCGGCGGATCGGCAGGAAGGCCAGCAACGCCAGGCTGGCCCACACGTAGGCGTTGCTGCCCAGGAAGCCGTCGACGCCTGTGAAGTCCTTCTCCCAGAGCCAGACGGCCCGGCTGATCAGCAGCGCGTACCCAATGGTCGCGGCGACCAGCAGGACGCGCCGTCGGCGGCCGGCCGGCGCGGCCATCGCGTTGTCGACCAGCAGGATCAACCCGGGCAGCAGCCAGACCAGGTGGTGCACCCAGGTGACCGGGCTGACCAGGCACATCACCGCGCCGGTCAGCGCCAGACCGGTCGCCTCGTCGCCGGCCGCTACGGCGGCCCGGGAGCGCCAGGCCCAGAGCGCCAGGGTGCCGAGTACGAGCAGCAGCCACAGCAGTGTGCTCGGGTGCTCCGGGTCGAGCCTGGCGACAACCCCGCGCAGCGACTGGTTGGAGACGAAGGCCAGCTCGCCCACTCGGCCGGTGTTCCACAACGCCTCGGTCCAGAATTCTCGGGACGCGTCCGGGAAGAGCGCGGCGGCCAGCAACGACACCCCGGCGGCTGTGCCGCTGGCGGTGAGCGCCGCCCGCCACCGACCGGTCACCAGCAGGTAGACGATGAACACGCCCGGGGTCAGTTTGATCGCCGTGGCGAGGCCGATGCCGACGCCGGTCCACCTGTTGCCGGCCGGGAGCAGCCGCAGCAGGTCCACCGCCACCAGGAAGAGCAGCAACGTGTTGACCTGACCGAAGTTGACCGTCTCCCGCATCGGCTCGAACGCGGCGGCCAGGCAGAGCGCCACGGCGAGGGCGAACCACCGGGTCCAGCCGGCGCGCCGGGCGATCGGGTCGACCAGCCACCAGATCAGCACCGTGGTGGTGGCCACGCTGGCGAGCACGCTGACCACGATCGCGGCCGACCACGGCAGGTACGCCATCGGCAGCATGACCAGCGCTGCGAACGGCGGATAGGTGAAGCCGTACTGGGTGCCCGGCTTGAGGTAGTCGTAGATCTCCCCGCCGTCGTGCACCCACCACGTCAACGCGCCGTAGTAGACCTTCAGGTCGAAGAACCCGTGCCGGACGGCCGCGACGGCGAGGAACCCGGTGACCGCCGCGGCGAGCACCACCACCCCGACGACCTGCGCGGTTGTCCTGTTGGCACCCTGCGCCACCGTCGTCTCCCTCGCCCTGCGTAGGCTTCCGTCCCATGGCTCTCGGGTACGTCCGCCCGGCGCGTCCCGAGGACGCCGGCGAGATCGCACGCATCCAGCTCGCGACCTGGCGGGTCGCGTACCGCCGGATCCTCCCTCGGCATGTGCTCGACAACCTGGACGAGGCGTTCCTCGCCCGGCGGTGGAGCGCCGCGGTGCTGAAGCCGCCCTCGGGCGCGCACCGCGTGCTGGTCGCCGTCGAACAGGCCGAGCAATCGTATCTGGTGGGGTTCGCCGCCTCCGGCCCGGCCGACGGCGAGGCGCTGGCCCCGGGTGAGCCGGCCGACGCGCTCGGCCCGGACGTGGCGGCGGTGACCGACCTGTTGGTGGAGCCGCGCTGGGGTCGGCGTGGGCACGGCAGTCGGCTGCTCGCCGCCGCCGTCGACCTGTGGCGGGAGGACGGCATGAGCCGGGCGGTGGCCTGGGCTTTCGACGGTGACGAGGCGACCCGCACGTTCCTCACCAGCACCGGGTGGGAGCTCGACGGCGCGGCCCGCGCGCTGGACGTCGACGACATGCTGGTGCCGCAGGTACGCCTGCACGTGGGCGTTCCGGCCGAGAAGGTCGAGTGACCGGTGTGGCGGCCCCGGGTCGAGGCCGCCACACCGAACCGGGTCAGCCCTTGTCCGAGCCGTCGTTGGCGTCGCGGACGAAGTACCGCTGGAACACCACGAAGATGATCGCCACCGGGATGGTGGCCAGCAGCGCGGCGCCGAGCTTGAGCGGGTACTGGGTGCCCTTGCCGAGCGAGCCGCTGACCAGGTCGGCCAACCCGCGCGGCAGGGTGAACAGGTCCGGGTCCTGCACCGACACCAGGCTGTGCGGGAACTCGTTCCAGGAGTTCTGGAACGACAGGATGGTGAGGGTGATCAGCGCCGGTTTCGCCATCGGCAGCACCACCGACCAGAAGGTACGGAAGATGCTCGCCCCGTCGATCCGGGCGGCCTCCTCGACACTTACGGGGATCGACTCGAAGAACTGCTTCATGATGAACACGCCCGCCGCGTCGGCCAGCAGCGGCACCACCAGACCGGCGTAGCTGTTGTAGAGCCCGAGCTGGTTGAGCACCAGGAACTTCGGGATCAGCAGCACCACCCCGGGCACCGCCATCACCGCGATGACGGCGGCGAACAGCCCACCGCGGCCCCGGAACCGCAGCCGGGCCAGCGCGTACCCGGCGAGCGAGTCGAAGAAGACCCGGCCGATGGTGACAAGCACCGTCACCAGCAGCGAGTTGCCCAGCCACAGCGGAAAGTTGGTGCCGGCGAAGATCCGTTCGAAACCGGCCAGCGTGAGCGGGTCCGGGAACGGCGACAGCGGGTTCGCCGCCGCGTCGGGTTCGGTCTTGAGCGCGTTGCCGATCTGGATGACGAACGGGTAGAGGAACACCAGCCCGAAGAAGACAAGCGTGGCGTACCCCAGAAAGCGGGTGGCCAGGGTGCGGGCCGCGCGGTGCTGACGCCGCGCGGGCACCGCCGCCGGGCGGTCGGTGAGCACGGCCATCTCAGGACCTTTCCGGTACGCGCCGACGCCACCAGCCGCGGCGCGGCCGGTCGGTGTCCCGCTCGGCCAGCGCCCGGCGCTGGATCAGCGTGAGCACGATGATGATCAGGAACAGCACGAAGGAGATCGCCGCGCCGGAGCCGTAGTCGAAGTCCCGGAAGGCGGTCCGGTACGACAGGTACGCGGGGGTGAGCGTGGTCTTGGCCGGGTCGCCCTGGCTCATCACGTACACCTGGTCGAAGACCTGCCAGGAGCCGATCATCCCGAGGGTGAGCACCAGGAAGGTGGTGGGCCTGATCATCGGCAGGGTGACGTGTCGGAACCGCTGCCACCGGGACGCGCCGTCGAGGGTGCTCGCCTCGTCCAGGGTGACCGGCACGTTCTGCAGCCCGGCCAGGAACATCAGCATGAAGGTGCCGGAGGTGGTCCAGACGACCAACGTGATGATCGAGATCATCGCCACGCTCGGGCCGGCCAACCAGTCCCACCAGGTCAGCCCGAACGGGCCGCCGTCGGCCAGGGCCGCCGGTGGCGAGTCGACGCCGACCGCGCCGAACAGGAGGTGCAGCACGCCCCGGGAATCGGCGAACCACTCCGGGCCGTCGATCCCGACGAAGCCGAGCAGCGCGTTCACCGCGCCGGAGTTGGCGAAGAGGAACAGGAACACCACGCTGATCGCGACCGAGCTGGTCACCGAGGGGAAGTAGAAGGCACTGCGGAAGAAGCTCTTGCCTTTGAGCATCCGGTTGTTGACGACCAACGCCAGCCCGAGCGCGAGCACTGTCTGCGCCGGTACCACGATCGCCACGTAGTAGATGTTGTTGCGGATGCTGGTCATGAAGTCGCGGCGGGCCAGCCCGTCCTCGGTGAACAACTGGGTGTAGTTGTGCGCGCCGACGAACGGGACGTCGCCGGTGAACGGGCTGCCCTGGCCGTTCCAGTCGGTCAGGCTGACCCAGAGCGCCATCAGGATGGGCAGCAGCAGGAACAGACCCAGGATGACGATCACCGGCGCGACGAAGAGCCAGCCGGCGATGTTCTCGTTGCTGCGGATGCCGCCCCGGCGTCGGTGGGGGCCGCCCGCGGTCGCCACGGCGGTCAGTGTCTCGGTTGCCATCTTCCCTCCCTCCCTTGCTCTCTCCGGCCGACGTGCGGCGGGGGCCCCGGTGCTCACCGGGGCCCCCGCCAGCACCTCAGCTGCCGCCGAGCGCCGCCTTGGCGTTCTTGTCGAAGTTCTGCAGCACGGTCTTCGGGTCGCCGTTGGCCAGCCCCTGCAGACCGGTGTCGAGGTCCTTGAGGACGCTGTCCATCTTCGGGGCGTTCACCGGGCCCTGGGCGTACGCGGCACCGTCGATGAACACCTTGTCCGCCGGGAAGGCGGCGGTGTACTGGTCGCGCGCCGACTGGCGGGACGGCATCACACCGAACGCCTTCGCGAAGGTCATCTGCTGCTCGCCGCTGGTCATCGCCTCGACGAACTTGATCGCCTGGTCCTTGTACTTGCTCTTCGCGGCGATGCCCCAGCACTGGGTGAAGGAGAGCGTGCCCTGTCCCTTGGGGCCGGCCGGCAGCGCCACGACCTTGTACTTCACGTTCGGGAAGTCGTTCTGCAGAGCACCCTTGATCCAGTTGCCCTCGATGGTCATCACGGCCTTGCCCTTGCCGAACGCCTCGCCGGACCAGCCGGCGTCGAGCTGCTTCGGGTACTTGGCCAGGCCGGTGCTGAGCATGGTCTTGACGTACTGGAGGGCGGCGAGGTTCTCCGGGGTGTCGGCGGTGGGCTGCTTGCCGTCCTTGCTCACCAGCCAGCCGCCGTTCTGCACCATGAAGGCGCCGATCCGGTCCCGGGTGTCGCCGAGGGCCAGCGGTACCTGCCCCTTGGCCTTGATCTTCTGGGCAACGGCGGTGAGCTGCTCCCAGGTCGTCGGCACGTCGGCGTCGGTCAGTCCGGCTTTGGCCCACAGGTCGGTGTTGATCTGCAGGGCCAGGGTGGAGAAGTCCTTGGGGGCGCAGTAGAGCTTGCCGTCGTACGTGAAGGCGGTGCGCAGGCTCTCGTAGAAGTCGCCCGAGTTGCTGATCTTGTCGCCGTACGGCTCCAGGGCGCCAACGCTGGCGTAGTTGGCGAACTGGGCCGCGTCCACGTAGAAGACGTCCGGCGGGGTGCCGCCGGCGAGGGCCTGACCGAGCTGCTGGGTCAGGTCCTGCGCCGGGGTCACGGTCGCGGTGTTGCCGGAGCTGCCGGCCCACTTCGCGGCGGCGTCCTGCACCGCCTTGGTCTCGGCCTCACCGGACGAGCCGATCAGGATCTGCAGGCTGGCCGGTCCGCTGGACTGGGCGGTGTCGCCGGAGGAGTCGTCGAAGCCGCTGCCGCAGGCGGCGGAGCCGAGCAGGGCGACGGCGGCGAGGCCGGCCACCGCTGCCCGGGTGATTGTTCGGGGTGCCATGGTTTCTCCTGGTGGGGGGTGGGACTACGCGGTGTGCCGCAGCGCCAACGAGGGCTGGAGCAGCACGGGGGTGGGGGTCTCGTGGTCGCCGTCGAGGACCCCGGTGAGCAGGTCCACGCAGCGGGCGGCGGCTTCGCCGAGCGGTTGGCTGACGCTGGTCAGCCCGACCGCGGCGGCCACCGGCGTGTCGTCGAAGCCGATCACCGACACGGGCGGGTCGACGCCGCGGATCGCCTGGAGGGCGCCGAGGGCGAGCGAGTCGCTGGCGCAGACCACGGCGCTCGGCGCCACGGCGACCAGCAGGTCACGCATCAGGCGTTCGCCTTCGGCGATGCCGTCCTCGGTCTCCCGGTGCAGCCCGGTCGGGTCGACGCCGGCCGCGTGCAGCGCGTCGCGCCAGCCGGCTCGCCGGTCGTCGCCGACGCCGGAGCCGACCGGCCAGCCGATGAAGGCGATTCGCCGGTGGCCGGCGTCCAGCAGGCGCCGCGTGGCCTGGGCGGTGCCGGCGGCGCCGTCCACGTCCACCCAGGGGTGCGCGTCGAGCGCGTCCCACGGGCGACCGAAGGTCACGAACGGTACGTCCCGGTCGGCGAGCCATTCGGTACGCGGGTCGCCGTACTTGGTGCCCACCAGCACGAACGCGTCCAACTCGTAGGTGCCGAGCAGGTCGCCGTAGGTGGCGATCTCCCGGTCGTCGTCGGTGGCGGTGTAGAGCAGCACCCGGTAGCCGGCGGCGTCGGCGGTCTCGGTTAGGCCGTGCAGGAAGCGGTCGAGCACGGAGCCGTTGATGCCGTCGCGGGTCGGGTCGATCCGGGCGGCGATGAGGCGGGACCGGCCGGTGCGCATCTGCCGGGCGGCCTGGTTGGCCCGGTAGCCGAGCGCGTTGATCGCGTCCTCGACCCGCTGACGGGTCTCCTGCCGCACGATGTGCGGGGCGTTGAGCACGTTGGACACCGTCTGCCGGCTGACTCGGGCGTGCCGGGCCACCGTCGCGATGGTCACCTTTTCGGCCACTTAATCCCTCTCGCCATCTTGAACGATCCAATTTGGATAAGGCAGGATTGGATCGTTCAAGTTTCTGGAATGTTTCGCACTTTGCACCGCCAGGGGCGCGTTGTCAAGATGGCCGCCCCGCACCCCGAGGATCTGGAGCCACACCGTGATCGAACGCCAGCTGCAACCCCTCCTGCACGAGTTGGTCGGGGTGGTCTTCGCCCCGACCAGCGCGCTGGGGGACGCGACCGGGCAGATCCGCCCCACCGGCGTCCAGGGCGTCTTCCACGCCGACGCCCGGGTGCTCTCCCGCGCCGAGCTGCGGGTCGACGAACGGGAGCTCGAGGGGCTGACCCGCGGCGACGACGGCCCGCACGGCGCACACTTCGTGAGCCTGGCCCGGTGGCTCGGTGACCCCACGCCCGACCCCACCGTCCGCGTCGACCGACTTCGGCGGGCCACCCACAACGGCCTCACCGAGGAACTGCGGATCACCTCCACCGCCACTGTCGGCGTACGGGCCACCGTCACCGTCGACCTCGGCTGCGACCTGGCACCCATCGAGGTCGTCAAGTCCGGCAGCGCCACCGACGCGCTGGCGGCCACGACCGGAAAGCCGGGCACGCTCACGTGGTCCGGCACCGGGATCACCGTCACCGTCACCGCGCCGGGCGCCGACGTGCTCGCCGACGGTGAGCGGGCCACCACTCCCCGACTGGCCTGGCCTGTCGACCTGCCCCCCGGCGGCGAAACCGTGCTGCGCTGGCAGATGACCGTCGACGACCCACGCGCCGTCGTCGTCGGCCCGGCCGGCGAACCCGAGTGGTCCCGACCCGAGGTGACAGCCGACGACCGGCGCCTCGTCCGACTGCTCGACCGCAGCCTGGACGACCTGCGCGGCCTGCGCCTGGCCGAGACCGGCGCACCCGGGGACGTGTTCCTCGGTGCCGGGGTGCCCTGGTTCCTCACCCTGTTCGGCCGGGACAGCCTCTGGGCCGCCCGGATGATGCTGCCCCTCGGCACCGACCTGGCCGCCGGCACCCTGCGCGTACTGGCCCGTCGGCAGGGCACCCGCGTCGACCCGGCGACCGGCGAGGCACCGGGCAAGATCCTGCACGAGCTGCGCCGCCACGAGTTCGCCCTGCCCGACGACGGTCTGCGCCTTCCACCTGCGTACTACGGCACCGTCGACGCCACAATGCTCTGGGTCAACCTGCTGCACGACGCCTGGCGTTGGGGGATGCCCGCCGAGCAGATCGAGCCCCTGCTGCCGCACCTGGAGGCGGCGCTGCGCTGGCTCGGCGAGCACGCCGACCCGGACGGTGACGGCCTGGTCGAGTACGTCGACACCACCGGGCACGGCCTGTCCAACCAGGGCTGGAAGGACTCCGGCGACGCCGTCCGCTTCCACGACGGGTCCCTGGCCACCGCGCCGATCGTGCTGGCCGAGGTGCAGGGGTACGCGCACGAGGCCGCGGTGAACGGCGCAGCCCTGCTGGACGCCTTCGGCCTACCGGATGCCGACCGTTGGCGCGAGCACGCCGCCGGGCTTGTCGAGCGGTTCCGCAAGAGCTTCTGGGTCGACGGTCGCCACGGCCCGCAACCCGCCCTGGCCCTCGACCGCGACAAGCGCCCGGTCGACTCGCTGACCAGCAACATCGGCCACCTGCTCGGCACCGGCCTGCTCGACCGTGACGAGGAGGCCCAGGTCGCGCACCTGCTCACCACCGACACGATGGCCGCCGGGTTCGGGCTACGCACCATGTCCAGCGACGACGCCGGCTTCAGCCCGCTGTCGTACCACTGTGGCTCGATCTGGACCCACGACACCGCCATCGTGCTCGGCGGGCTGGCCCGCGCCGGGCACCGGGAGGCGGCGCTCGGCCTGGCCGACGGGCTGCTCAGCGCGGCCGAGGCGTTCGACTATCGAATGCCGGAGCTGTACGGCGGCGACGACCGGGCGCTGGTGAGCCGGCCGGTGCCGTACCCGGCCGCGTGCCGACCGCAGGCGTGGGCCGCCGCGGGTGCGGTGCTGCTGCTCCAGGCCGCCACCGGGCTCTACCCGGACGTACCGGGCGGCACGGTCCGACTGGCCCCCCTCGCGGGAGCAGAACTCGGCGCCGTAACGGTCAACGGGCTGCAAGTGGCAAACACCCAGGTGAACGTAACGGTCAACCGCACCGGCGAAGCCACCGTCCACAACCTCCCCACCTCCCTAACCCCAACCCTGCCCGCCCAACGCCACCCCACCCCCGGCGTTGATCATGAAGTTGTTGTCACTCGGCACGGCGTGTCGGGGCAATAACTTCATGATCGACGGGGGTGCGGAGTTCGGCGATCACCTCTTCGTCGTCCATGGCGCCGGTGGGGTGGAAGCCCACTGACTCGTAGAGGGTTGCGGCTGGGATGTTGTCGCCGTGGTACGACAGGCGGACCGGGGGGTTGCCGTCGCGGGCCGCCAGCCAGGAGGCCAGCGTCTGCACCGTGGCCCGACCGACACCCTGGCCCTGCTCGGCGGCGTCGATCAGCATCCCGCCGATCCAGTGCGAACCGTCGTCGTCCACGCCCCACATGACGTGGCCGACGACGGTCTCGTCGGCGTACACCGCGAGCGAGTTCCACACCTCGGAGCGCATGCTGAGCAGCAGGTAACGCGCGCCCAGCGCGGCCACGAACCGGCGCTGGTCGTCGCGCGGGGCGACGTCGGCGACCGCCCGCCAGTTGTCGTCGTCGACCGGCCGCAGCGTGACTCGCCGCCCGGCCCGGTCCGGGTGCCCCCCATTGATCATCCGCCGGATGCTACCCGAGCTGGGGGCCCCGACCCTGGATAGTTTCCGTTAGCGCTGAACGGAAAATGTCCAAGATCTGCTGCTGACGACCAGCATTTCGGCCGCGTGGCGGAGGAACGGACCGTCAGTCGAGCAGGGCGTCCAGGCCGACGGTGAGGCCGGGCCGGTTGCGCACCGCGCGGACGGCCAGCAGCACACCCGGCATGAACGACACCCGGTCGTACGAGTCGTGCCGGATGGTCAGCGTCTCGCCGGTGCCGCCGAAGAGCACCTCCTGGTGGGCGACCAGGCCGGTGGCGCGCACCGCGTGCACGCGTACCCCGTCGATCTCGGCGCCGCGCGCACCCGGCACCTCGTCCTTGGTGGCGTCCGGCACCGGGCCGAGGCCGGCCTCGGCCCGGGCCCGGGCGATCTGCCGGGCGGTGTGGGTGGCGGTGCCGCTCGGGGCGTCCAGCTTGCGCGGATGGTGCTGCTCGATGATCTCGACGGACTCGAAGTGTCGGGCGGCGCGTGCGGCGAACTGCATCATCAGCACCGCGCCGATGCCGAAGTTGGGGGCGATGACCACGCCCACCTCGGGCTTGTCGGCCAGCCAGCCGCGCACCTGCTCCAGCCGCTGCTCGGTGAAGCCCGTCGTGCCGACCACCGCGCTGATGCCCTGCTCGATGCACCACTGGAGGTTGTCCATGACGACGTCCGGCGTGGTGAAGTCGACGACCACCTCCGCACCGGAGACCGCGGAGCGGCTGTCGCCCTGGTCGATCGCCGCTGCCAGTTCGAGATCGTCGGCGGCGTCGACCGCCTTGCAGACCTCGATGCCCATCCGGCCGCGGGCACCCAGCACGCCGACCCGCAGCTGCTGGGCCGGGGTCTTCTCCTGCTCGTCAGTCACGGGCACAACCTATCCCAATCAGGGCGTGTCCCATCCCCGGGCCGGCTCGTCGGGCACCCGACGGTCACCCGTCCCGGGCACGACGAGGAGGGGCCCGATCAGGGGCACGGGGACCGCCACGACAGGCCGGGAAAATACCGCCGCCACTCGACGGCGGACAGCGTGTTGGGTGGCGACTCGCACAGCTCCCGTTGGACCCTGTCCGGGTCCAGGTCCCACAGGGCGACCCCACCGTCCCGGGTGAAGACGCTGTGCGGCCCCGCGTCCGGCAGTTGTCCCAGCACCGACCGACCGTCCGGGGTGAACTCCGCGAAGTCGCCGGGCACCACGGCGAACCGGCTGAACAGGCCATCCGGGTCCTCGCGTCGCCAGACTTCGAAGTCGCTACCGGTGTAGCTGGAGGTGGAGGTGCCGACGAGAGTCTTCCGGTCCGGGCTGATGTCCAGTTCGCGCAGACCGACATCGCTGGCGAGGGCCGGCCCGACGACCGGGTGGTCGAGGTCGGTGATGTCCCATGTCTGCACGGTGCCGGTCTCCGTGTCGACGACCACCGTGTTCGGGTCGGTGACCATGAGGCCGGCGTCGGCATCGTCCAGAGGGATGGTGCCGTCCCGGCGGTCGGGGTGGTAGGGGTCGCCCAGGTCCCACAGCCGGCTGACCGCCTGGTTGTTCGTGTCGCGGTCGTCGACGAACGCCACCCTCCTGCGACGTTCGTAAAGCAGACCGCCCGCACCGGCGGCGTCGTTCAGCACACCCGCCGGCACCGGATGGGACCTGTCGCGCACGTCCCACAGCTGGATGTCCTTGGCGCCCCACACCGCCAGCACACCATCGTCGAGGAACCACAGGTGCTGGGCGACCTCGGTGTTGTCGAAGCGGGCGGCCTCGGCCGGTGCCCGCGGGTCGCGGACATCCAGCAACCGGATCGTCCGGCCGTGGCTGTCACCCGCGGCGAGGTGGTGGCCGTCCGGGCTGGCAACCAGCGTGAACTCGCCGGTGGTGAGGGTTGGCCGGGGCAGGTCGGCGGCGGGTATCGGTCGGTGCGGGTCGGTGACGTCCCAGAGTCGGAAGCCGCTGCCGTCCGCGTTTCGGCTGATCACCGTCCGGTCGTCGGGCAGGAACAGGGCCGCGTTCCAACCCTTGGGCAGTTGGCCGGTCAGTGCTGGTGGCCGGACCCCGACGTCCCAGAGTCGTGCCCCCGCCGGCCCGTCAGGCTCGACGTTGGTGAGCACGTATCGACCCGCGAACCCGAATGCTCTGCCCGGCACCGGAGCCCCCACCGGGTTGAGGTCGCCGGTGAGCACCGGCGCGGTGGGTGACCAGACCCGGATCGCGCCACCGTCGGTGCCGTTGGCGAGGCCGCGCCCATCCGCTCGAAAGGCCACCGACCCGCTGGGATCGACACCCGGCAGGGTCGCCCACCTGTTGACGGAGCCGCTGGCGCTGCCGCGATCGATCCGCCACAGGTTCACCTCGCCGGTGGTGCTGGCGGTGGCGAACACTGTGCCGTCGGACCGGAAGGAGAGCGAGAAGATCGAGCCGTCGTGCGCAGGGTTGCCGAGCGTCTGGTTCTCAAGCGAACGGGGATGGCGGGGATCGGTCACGTCCCACGCGTTGACCACTCCCTGGGCGCCACCGGCGGCCAGCACAGTGCCCACCGGGCTGAAGGCGACCGCGTCGGCCGTCAGCACCGGCAACTCGACCAACTGCGAGAGCCGTCGAGGATCACGGACGTCCCACAGGGACACCGTGCTGCCCCGCTCCCTGTCGTCGGCGATCAGGTGGGCGACGGCCAGGGTACGGCCATCCGGGCTGAACGCCACCCCGCGGAGCCCGGACGCACCAATCGTGCGGCTGCCGATCACCGTCGGTCGGGTCGGATCCCGAATGTCCCAGAGTCGGAGCGTTCCGTTGTCGCCGCCGGTAGCCACCGTGTGGCCGTCCGGCGCGACAGCCACCGAGTAGGTGGGAGACCGCGGGGTGGGCACGCTGGCCACCTCGACCGGTCGGGCCGGATCGGTGATGTCCCACAGGCTCAGTCTCTCTGGTGAACCGCCGACCACCAGCCGGCCATCGGGGGTCAGCCCGATGGCTGTGCTGCCCGAACGCTGGATGACGCCCTTCGGGGCGGGATGCCGGGGATCCGCGACGTCCCACAGCCGGATGCTCCAGTCGTGGGACGAGCTGACCAGCGTACGACCGTCCGGCGTGTAGGCCAGGTTGAAGACGTGCTTCTCGTGGCCGGTCAGCAGCTCCGGACGAGGCTCGGCGTAGGAGGCGTACAACGCCTGCCGGGCCTCCGGCGTGACAGCGGTGCGGTACGCGGTCAGGCTCAGGGCGAGCGCCGTCTCCGGCCTGCTCGACCGCATCGCGTTCGCCTGGGCAGCGAGTCGGCGGGAGGCGATCTGCGCGTCCAGCCGCTCCGCCCGGGCTCGCTGCTGCACCGCCACCAGCGCCCCCGAGCCCAGGAGCAGCACCAGGACGGCGATCACCCCGACCGCGGCGCGCCGCAACCGCCGCAGGCGCAGGCTTCGGGCCAGAAAGGACCGCTCCACCGGACTCAACCGGTTGGCCTCGTCCTCGGGAAGGAATCTCCGGGTGACCGTCAGCCGCGCCCCGGACAGGAGGTCTCCCGGGTCACGTCCGCCGGTCTGCCACACCTGGGCGGCGTCGGAGAGCTGCTGCCGGGCCACCAACCGGGCCCGGTCCTCGTTGACCCAGGACCGCAGTCGGGGCCAGGCGTGCAAAAGCGTCTCGTGGCTGACCCGGACCACGCCATCCGGGTCGATGCCGACCAACCGGCGAGCGGCGAGCCGCTCCAGCACCAGCGAGCCGGCGGCGCCCAGCCCGTGCAGCAGGTCGGTACGCGGCACCGGCCGGGCCGTGTCCGTGCCGCCCTCCCCCACCCGGGTCAGACGCAACAGCAGCGTGCGGGCGGCAGCCTGTTGCGGCGCGTCAAATCCGTCGTACGTGTCCTCCGCGGTCTTGGCAATCGCCCCGTTGAGCCCACCGCTGTCCCGGTAGCCGGCGACACTCAACCGGTTGCCGGTGCGCCGCCGCCACGTTTCCCAGAGCACGTGGGACAGCAACGGCAGCGCGCCCGGCTCCGGGCCCCGGGGCCGACCGGCGCCCAGCTCGTGCAGCACCAGCTCGGCCAGGCCGTCGCCGACCTCCAGACCGGTCTGGGCGGCCGGGCCGTCGATCGCCCGGCGCAGCTCGGTACCCGTCAACGGCCCGACCACCACCCGCGCACCGGCCAGCAGCCCGGCGAAAGCCGGATCCTCGCTGGCCACACCGTAGAAGTCGGCCCGCAGGACGGCCACCACGACGGCGTGGGGGGTGCCGCCGGGGCGTGGCGCGGCCAGCGCCGCGAGGCAGCCGGCGAAGGCCGCCCGGGCCTCGTCGCCGACGTCGAGGGTGAACAACTCCTCCAGTTGGTCGACGAGGAGCAGCACCGTCCGTCGCTGCGCCGTGGCCTCGATCAGTTCGACGGCGGCCGCCGGCCGCTGCGCCAACGAGCCACCCGCATCCGGGTGATCGTCACCGAGGGCTCGGGCAAGCGCCGCGAGCGGCCGGGCACCCGGTGTCAGGACCGGAAGGATCACCGGCCACACCGGCGACTCACCGTCGTCGGTGGCCAGCCCGTCCCGCCGTACGCGGGCCAGCAGACCCGCGTGCAGGAGTGACGTCTTGCCGCTGCCCGACGGCCCGAGCACCAGCAGCGTGCCCGGGTCGGCCAGCCGCCGCGCCGCCGCGTCGACCAGCGCGGCAGTCGCCGACTCCCGCCCGAAGAACACGTCCGCGTCGCTCTCCCGGAACGAATCCAGGCTCCGGTAGGGACTCGGCCCGCTGGACTGTGCGACGGGAACGCCATCGGAGTCGGTGACCGGGCGGTACGCCGGATTGTCGGCGAGGACGAGCCGACCGGAGTGCCCGGCCTCCTGACGCCGGGGCAGCGGTTCGCCCCGCGCCCGCAGTACGTCGAAGAGATGGTGGTACGCGTCGTCAAGGGTCAGCTGCGGTCCGGCGGACGGGTCGCCCTGGTCGAGGAACCCGATCAGCTCCCCAGTGAAGGCGGTGTGCTCGCGCTCCGGGTCGGCCGACGCGAGTTGCTCGGCGGAACTCAGGAGGTAGACACCGTGCACCGGGGGAAGCCCGGCGAGCGGATCGGCGACTGGCGGATCCAGGTGGGCCCGCCCGGAGAAGCAACAGTCCAGCACGACGACCACGGACGGCGCCTGGCACGCCGTCAGTGCCTCGCGCAGGTCCGAGACCGGGTACGCCTGGTGCGCGGCGAGACCGGGGGTGAGTCGGTCGGTGCCGCTGGCCGCCAGGTACAGCTCGCCGCCGGGCCCCCGCAGACCGTGGCCGACGAAGTAGATCAGCAGGATGGTGGTGGCCTGCTGCGCGGCCGTGGTGACTTCCCGGGCGATGGTGACCGCGTCCGGTGGGTCGTGCACCGCACGCAGTTGCCCTGCCGGCACCCCGCACCGTGTGCGCAGGCGCTCAACCAACGCGGTGAAGGTACGACCCACCACCGGCACCGAGGGCAGCCCGTCCCCGTGGTGGGTTTCGGTGCCGATCACCAGGACCTGTACGCCCCGGCCGGTGAGATCACCCATGCGTCACGGGCGGCCCGGCGCCGCCGGCCCGGGTGGGCGGGGGCGCGACCGCGTCGGTGCCCACCGGGACCGTGGCGGAGTCGGAAGGCACCGGGACATCCGCGTCGGACGTCAGCACGGCGACCAGATCGACCACGTGGGCGCGCACCTGGGCATCGGTCAGCTCGCGGACCCGGTCCGCTTCGAGCTTCACCCGCCGACCGTCAGGCAGTTCGATCTCGATACGTACGGCGCCACTGCGGTGCCGGATCCAGGAGATCAGCGTGGTGGCCAGGGCCGTCGCCACACTGCCCGGGGCCAGCGCCAACAGGAGCGAGTCGAGCACCGGGCCCAGGGCGCCGGGCGGCGGCGGAGACTCGTGCCCGGTGACCCGGCCGCGGAGTTCGCCGTTGTCGACGAGCCACTCCTGAAGTGACTCAAGTGCGGCCAGGTGGTCCTCGCCAGACACCACGATTCGTACGTCCACGCCAGCCCCCGCAGCTCGTCTCTACGCGTCGCAGCCTATCGAAGGCGAGCAACGACGTCGATGAGTCGACACGGGCGGCGGCCCGTCGAGCGGGTCAGACCGCGAAGTCGCCGGCGCCGAACGGGCCCACCACGGCCAGCGACATCGGGCGGCTGAGCAGCTCGGCGGCGAGCACGTTCACGTCGTCCACGGTGACCTCGTCGACCCGGCGGAGCAACTCGTCGACCGGCATCAGGTCGCCGTAGAGCAGCTCACCCTTGGCCAGCCGGCTCATCCGGGAACCGGTGTCCTCCAGGCCGAGGACGAAGGAACCCTTGCTCATCCCCTTGCCCCGGGCCACCTCGGCCTCGGTCAACCCGTCGGCGGCCACCCGGGCCAGCTCGGCGCGGGTCAGGGCCAGCACCTCGTCCACCTTGCCCGGGGCACAGCCGGCGTAGACGGCGAAGAGGCCGCTGTCGGCGTACTGGCTGGCGTAGGAGTAGACCGAGTACGCGAGGCCGCGCTGCTCGCGGATCTCCTGGAACAGGCGGCTGGACATGCCTCCGCCCAACACGTTGTTGAGCACCCCGAGGGCGAACCGCCGATCGTCGAGCCGGTCGATGCCGGGGCAGCCGAGGATGACGTGTGCCTGCTCGGTCTCCTTCGGCTCGACCAGTGTGGTCGCCGCCTTGGTGCGTACCGCCGGGGTCGCCGCGCGGTGCGGCGCCGGGCTGGCCGGGTCGCTGTCCAGCGGGGTGCCGCGCACGGCCTGACGGACCAGCTTGACCACCGCGGCGTGGTCGAGGTTGCCGGCGGCGGCGATGACGATCTGCGGCGCGGTGTAGCGACCCCGGTAGAAGCTCTGGATCTGCCGGCGGGTCATCGGAGTGACGGTCTCCGCGGTGCCCGAGATCAGCCGGCCCAGCGGGTGATCGCCGTAGACGGCCTGGACGAAGAGGTCGTGCACCTCGTCACCCGGCTCGTCGTCGTGCATGGCGATCTCCTCCAGAATCACGCCACGCTCCGTCTCGACGTCGGCCGGCTCCAGCAGCGAGTCGGCGACCAGGTCGCACATCACGTCGATCGCCAGCGGCAGGTCCTCGTCCAGCACGCGGGCGTAGTAGCAGGTGTATTCCTTCGTGGTGAAGGCGTTCGTCTCACCACCGACCGCCTCGATCTGCGAGGAGATCTCCAGTGCGGTGCGCTTGTGGGTGCCCTTGAAGAGCAGGTGCTCGAGGAAGTGCGCGGCACCTGCCTGCGGGCCGGTCTCGTCGCGCGAGCCGACCGCCACCCAGATGCCGAACGAGACGCTGCGCATCGCCGGAATCGCCTCGGTGAGGACGCGCAGGCCGCTGGGCAGCACGGTACGTCGTACCGTGCCGCCCAGCGGGTCGTCGCTGAGCGTCCGGGTCACCGCGCGGGCGGTGCCGCCGGAGCGGCCCGCCCCGGTGTCCCGAGACGGGGCCACCCCCCGTCGATCCGGTGGAAACGGCGCGCTGATGGCCCGACTCACGTCTTGCTCCCGGTTCGACGAGGGGTTGGTGATGCGTTGTACGACGGTCAGCTGTGCCGGGTCCGGCGGCGCGGACGCTCGCCGCCCTCGCCACCCTCGCCGCCGCCGTTGCCGCCCTCGCCGCCGCGCTCCGGGCCACGCCCGCCACGGTCGCCGCCACGCTCACGGTCACCGCGGTCACGCGGAGCCCGGTCGCCACGGTCACGGCCAGCCGGCCGGTCGCCAGCGGCGGCCTCACCGGCGGCCGGAGCCTCGGTGCCCTCCGGACGGACCTTGTCGAGGTAGATCTTGCCGCGGGCGTCGATGTCCGCGATCTCGACCTCGACCCGGTCACCGACGTTGAGGAAGTCCTCGACGCGCTCGACCCGCTTGCCGTCGCCCACCTTGGAGATGTGCAGCAGACCGTCACGGCCCGGCAGGAGCGAGATGAACGCGCCGAACGCGGCGGTCTTGACCACAGTGCCGAGGAACCGCTCACCCTGCTTCGGCAGCGTCGGGTTGGCGATGCCGTTGATCCGGTCGACGGCCGCCTGGGCCGACGGGCCGTTGGTGGCGCCGACGTAGATCGTGCCGTCGTCCTCGATGGAGATCTCGGCGCCGGTCTCGTCCTGGATCGCGTTGATGGTCTGCCCCTTCGGGCCGATCACCATGCCGATCTTGTCCACCGGGATCTTGACGGTGGTGACCCGCGGCGCGTAGTCCGACATCTCGGCCGGAGCCTCGATCGCCGCCTTCATCACGCCGAGGATGACCTGCCGGGCCTCGTTCGCCTGCTGCAACGCGGCGGCCAGCACGTCCGACGGGATGCCGTTGAGCTTGGTGTCGAGCTGCAGCGCGGTGACGAACTCCGGGGTGCCGGCGACCTTGAAGTCCATGTCACCGAACGCGTCCTCGGCACCGAGGATGTCGGTCAGCGTCACGTACTGGGTCTTGCCGTCCACCTCGTCGGAGATGAGCCCCATCGCGATGCCGGCGACCGGCGCCTTCAGCGGGACACCCGCGGAGAGCAGGCCCAGCGTCGACGCGCAGACCGAACCCATCGAGGTGGAGCCGTTGGAGCCGAGCGCCTCCGACACCTGCCGGATGGCGTACGGGAACTCCTCGCGCGACGGCAGCACCGGGATCAGCGCACGCTCGGCGAGTGCGCCGTGCCCGATCTCGCGACGCTTCGGCGAGCCGACCCGGCCGGTCTCACCGGTCGAGTACGGCGGGAAGTTGTAGTTGTGCATGTAGCGCTTGCGGTTCTCGGGGGACAGCGTGTCCACCATCTGCTCCATGCGGAGCATGTTCAGCGTGGTGACGCCCAGGATCTGGGTCTCGCCCCGCTCGAACAGCGCCGAACCGTGCACCCGGGGCAGCACGCCGACCTCGGCGGTCAGCGCCCGGATGTCGCGCGGGCCGCGCCCGTCCATGCGGACCTGCTCGCGCAGCACGCGGTTGCGCACCTCGGACTTGGTCAGCGACCGGAAGGCGGCGCTGAGCTCCTTCTCCCGACCCTCGAACCGAGCGCCCAACTCCTCGGCGACCCGGGCCTTGACCCGGTCCAGGGCCTCCTCGCGGTCGGCCTTGCCGGCGATGGTGATCGCCTCGGCCACGTCGGCGCGAGCCAGGTCGGAGACGGCGTCGTACACGTCGTCCTGGTAGTCCAGGAAGACCGGGAACTCGGTGACCGGCTTGGCGGCGACCTCGGCCAGCTCGCTCTGCACGCGGCACAGCTCACGGATCGCCGGCTTGGCGGCCTCCAGGCCGCTGGCGACGACCTCCTCGGTCGGGGCGGTGGCACCGGCCGAGATGAGGGCGACGGCGTTCGGGGTGGCCTCGGCCTCGACCATCATGATCGCGACGTCGCCGTCCTCGAGCGTGCGGCCGGCCACGACCATGTCGAAGGTGGCGCGAGCCAGCTCCTCCAGGGTCGGGAAGGCAACCCACTGGCCGTCGATGTGGGCGACGCGGGTCGCCCCGATCGGGCCGGAGAACGGCAGGCCGGAGAGCTTGGTCGACATCGAGGCGGCGTTGATCGCCACGACGTCGTACGGGTGCTGCGGGTCGAGCGCGAGGATGGTCTCGACGACCTGGACCTCGTTGCGCAGGCCCTTGACGAAGGACGGGCGCAGCGGCCGGTCGATCAGCCGGCAGGTGAGGATCGCGTCCTCGCTGGGCCGACCCTCACGGCGGAAGAACGAGCCGGGGATGCGGCCCGCGGCGTACATCCGCTCCTCGACGTCGACGGTCAGCGGGAAGAAGTCGAACTGCTCCTTCGGGTGCTTACCGGCGGTCGTGGCGGAGAGAACCACCGTCTCGCCCAGCTGGGCGATGACGGAACCGGCGGCCTGGCGAGCCAGCCGGCCGGTGGAGAAGGTGATCTCGCGGGTGCCGAAGGACCCGTTGTCGATCACGGCGGTGCGGGATTCGGTGCCGAGTTTGGTCTCGGTCATGTGCTGTCGTGCTCCTTCGCGTCGTGGGCCCACGACATCGGGGAGCTGCTCAGCCGGCCGGTCTTCGATCGAAGCGCCCGGGTGGCCGGCATGATGCCGGGGTTCCCGGGGGCCACTACCGGAGACCGGTACGCTGACCGGCTCCCTCTCGGGTGGTCGCGCGGCCCGTGTTTCTTCAGGTGGGACGCGGTACGGGGGAGCGGCCGTCCGGCCGCTCCCCCGTCACGTCACCGGCGCAGACCGAGCCGCTCGATGAGCGACCGGTAGCGGGCAATGTCCTTCTTCTGGACGTAGTTGAGCAACCGACGGCGCCGGCCGACCAGCAGCAGCAGCCCACGGCGGCTGTGGTGGTCGTGCTTGTGCACCTTCAGGTGCTCGGTCAGCTCGGCGATCCGCTTGGTGAGGACCGCGACCTGGACCTCCGGCGAACCGGTGTCGCCCTCGGCGGTCGCGTACTCCGCGCGGATGCTGGCCTTGGCTTCCTGATCGAGCGCCATGTTCTCCCTGTTTCGATGGGTTGATCAAGTGGGTGTCCGTCGTCCCGGTGGACCGGGAACGGACCGGTACCTCGCACCCGCGGCGTCGAGCAGGCACGCGAGGCCCCACGCCGGTCACCCGACGTCCCGGCAAGACTACCAGCACTCGCCGGTAACACCCGGCGAAGGGCCTCGGTGGCGGCCAGTCACCCCACGACGGTCAGGCCAGTACGCGCCGGGTGCGTTCGACGTCCTGATTCATCTGGGCGATCAACGGCTCGATCGAGTCGTACCGGATCTGACCACGCAGGTGCGCCACGAAGTCCAGGGCCAGCCGCTCGCCGTACAGGTCGCCGGAGAAGTCCAGCGCGTACGCCTCCACCCGCCGTTCCCGGCCGGAGAAGGTCGGGTTGGTGCCCACGGACACCGCCGCCAGCAGCGGCTCGTGCTGGCCGCGGCGGATCAGCCGGGCCGCATACACGCCGTCGGCGGGCACCGCCGCGTACCGGTGGCAGAGCAGGTTGGCGGTGGGGAAGCCCAACTCCCGACCCCGCTGGTCGCCGCGGACCACGACGCCCTCCACCCGGTGTGGGCGGCCGAGCGCGGCGGCCGCCGCGCCCACGTCGCCCGCGTCGACGCAGGACCGGATGTACGTGGAGGAGAAGACGGTGCCGGCCTCGGCGACCAGCGGGGCGCCCTCCACGCCGAAGCCGAACGTCTGACCCAGCCGTTCCAGCAACGCCACGTCGCCGGCTGCCCGGTGCCCGAAGCGGAAGTTGCCACCGACCACCACCAACGCCGCGTGCAGGTGCTCGACCAGGACGTCGTGCACGAACTGCTCGGCCGGCACCCGGGAGAACTCCGGGGTGAACGGCACCACGCAGAGCACGTCCACGCCGAGCGCCTCGATCAGCTCGGCCTTGCGGGCCGGCTCGGTG